>JBEKPL010000058.1:0-17133 GCA_049520815.1 Candidatus Limnocylindrales bacterium | reverse complement strand
ATCGCGCCGTCGTGGGAGGAGCCCAGGCCCAGGTAACCCCCGCTCGGAAGGGCGACAGTCTCGAGGACTTGTGTGTATCCCGCGGGCATCCGGACGTCTTGCCAGTTTCTGCCGTCGGTGGTCATCCAGGTGCCGATTTCCGTTCCGCCGGGACGGGGGCCGGTGACGTAGAAGCTCGGCGTGCGAGCGCCCCAGAACTCGCCGGGGCCGCCGACGACCGCCACGTCATAGGGCATGTCGCCGACTTTCGACCACGTCAGTCCATCTGCCGAAATGAGCATCTCCTCAGTGGGCGGACCTCCGGGCTCATTCCGCGATCCCACGGCGAGGAAGCCGTCAGGGGCGACGCCGGCGAGGTGGATCTCCGTCTGCGCAAGCTCGGGTGCGAGGGTCACCACGCTCCAGTGGACGCCGTCGGTCGACCGCCACAAGGTGGTGGCGAGACCCTGGAACTCGCCGGAGCCGCGCGTCGACGTAGCGAGGTATGTGCCATCGCGGACGAGAAAGCCGATTGGCAGGAAGGGGCCGTCGCCCTCGACCGAGACGATGGCCGGGTCCGCGGGAACGGACCAGTGCAGGCCGTCCGGAGAACTGCACAGGATCTCGTCCACAATCGTCTGACCCGAGTTGTGGCCGCAGGTCGCAATGAAGCCCTTGGGTACCGCAAGGGCCGCCCAGTACACGGTCCCGTCGGTCGCCTGCCACGCCCAGCCGTCGCTCACGTTCGCCGGTTCATTCGCGGGCACCGACGGTTTACGGGACGACATCAGCGCCGCGCTGCCGACGAGCGCCACCACGACTGCCGCGGCGGCGGCCAGCCCCAGAACGCCGCGCCGGGCAATTCGCCCGTTGAGGATCCGGCCCATCGGGACCCTCTGGCGCTCCCTTGTGGGCACGGTCTCGATGAAGTCCAGAAGGGCGTCGGGGGCCGCCGGCCGATGGCTCGCGACCGAGTTGCGTAGAAGGTGCTCCAGCTCTGTGGCTTCCGTTTCGTTCATTTCAGGCCTCATCGATCGTTCCCCTCAGCTCTACGCGAAGCGCGCGGAGCGCATAGTGCAGACGCGACTTCACGGTTCCGAGAGGCAGGTCGAGCGTGTCGGCGACCTGCTCCAGGGACATGTCTCGCCAGAAGCGAAGGGCGATGACGATCCGGTGGTCGGGACGGAGCCTTGCCACGGCGCTTCCGACCCTGTCTCCCTCGAGCATCGCCGCGAAGGTGTCGGCCGACTCGACTTGGCCGGCCGCCTCCAGATCCACCATCCGGAGCGTCCGGTGGCGCCTCATTCGGTCCCGACACACGTTGACGACGATGCGGTCGAACCACGGGCCGAAGCTCTCGGGCTGGCGCAGGCTCGACCAGTTCCTCCAGGCCTTGACCAGGGCGTCCTGGACGGCGTCCTGGGCCTCCGTCGCGTCGCCGAGGAGATAGCCGGCCAGACGGTAGGCGTCGTCCGCCGCGGCCCGAGCTGCCCGGACGTAGTCGACCGAGGCGCCCTCCAGAGCCTCGCCCGACGTCACGACCAACTGACCCTCCACGATCATGGCCCTCGCTCGCTCCGATCGAGGTGATCGGTTCAATTATCCAGACGAGGTTTGACGCGGGAAAGGTTCAGCCGCACTCGTCCGGTCGAACGATTAGGTCGCGGCCCAGAGCCCCGGCTGACGCCGACCTCCGGGCGGGGCGCCTTCAGTCGCGGGTCTCGCCGCGGATCGCTACGATCTGGTGAGGAGGCACCTGATGGATGATCTGATTGCCTGGGTTCGAGAGGTCCTCGTGACCACACCGGAACGCTGGGAGAGGCTGGCGGAGTCGGTCGACGTCGCGCTCCTGCAACGGCGCCCAGCACCGGGGGAATGGTCGGCCCTGGAGTGCCTGCAGCATCTCCTCGACACGGAGACGGGGGCATTCGCGGTTCGGGTCGAAGCCATCCTGGCCGGCCGTGACTTCGCGGCCTTCGACCCCGATGCGGCGGGCTCGAAGCCCGAGCCGTCGGCCGACCCAGCGGCGCTCGCGAGAAGGTTCGAGGCAGCCCGGGTTCGGAGCCTGGTTGCCTTCGACAGCGTCACGCCGGCGGACCTGGAGCGTACCGCCCGCCACCCGGAATTGGGCGTCGTGACGATGCGCGAGATGCTCAACGAGTGGGCCGCCCACGATCTGATGCACACGGTCCAGGCCGAGCGGGCGCTGATGCAGCCGTTCATCGCCGGCTCAGGCAAGTGGCGCCACTACTTCGCCGACCACGACGTGGAACAGGTGGTTAGCTGATCGCCCGGTAGCTTCCCTGCCTGGCGGCTGCCTACGGGTAGTTCGGCGCCGAGCGGGCCAGCTCGATGTCGTGCGGGTGACTCTCCACCTGACCCGACTGCGTGAGCTGGACGAACCGGGCCTTTGCCCGCAGGTCCGCGATCGACTCCGCGCCGCAGTACGTCATGCCCGCCCGCATACCGCCGATGAGCTGGTACAGGATCCCGGCCAGCGGACCCTCCACGGAGATGCGCGCCTCGACACCCTCTGGAACCAGCTTTGCGCGGTCGATCTGCGGGTAGCGGTCGCTGCCGGCCGACATGGCGCCCAGCGAGCCCATGCCCCGGTATTCCTTGACGACCCGGCCGCCGACGCGCTCGCTTTCGCCCGGGCTTTCCTCCGCGACGGCAAGCAGACGGCCAAGCATTACCGAGTCCGCTCCGGCGGCGAGAGCCTTGACGATGTCGCCGGAGTAGCGAATGCCGCCGTCGCCGATGATCGGCACGTCGTTGGCCCGAGCCACGGAGGCGCAGAGCATGATCGCGGTGAGCTGCGGAACGCCGACGCCGGCCACGACTCGCGTAGTGCAGATGCTGCCGGGGCCAATCCCGACCTTCACCCCGTCCGCGCCCGCCTCGATGAGAGCGGCAGTTCCCTCGGCCGTGGCCACGTTCCCGGCCAGCAGGTCAATCGCGTCGCCGTACGAGGCGCGGTAGCGCCGTAGCGCGTCGATGACGTTGCGAGTGTGGCCATGGGCCGTGTCCACGCACAGGGCGTCAACACCGGCTCGGACCAGGGCCTCCGCTCGAGCCACGGAATCCGCACCGACACCCACGGCGGCGGATACTCGGAGACGCCCCTGCGGGTCCACGTTGGCAAGGGTTGCGCCGGCAGGGATCGGGGCGGCCTTCACCGCCGCGATCTGCTCCGCCTGGCGCTCCGGCGCCTGGTTGCGATGGACGACGCCGATGCCGCCCTCTAGAGCGATCGCGATCGCCATCCGGTCCTCGGTGACCGTATCCATCGCCGCGCTGACCACCGGCGTGTTCATCGTGATGTGCCGCGAGAACCGGCTGGCGACGTTCGCGTCGCCCGGCAGGATCTCGGAGTATTGAGGGATCAACAGGACGTCGTCGAACGTGAGTCCGAGCAACGGCTGACTCGGGACCGCCCCCGCCACCTCGCCGGTTCCGGCCCGTCCGATCTCCGATATCGCCATGTCGCCTCCATCCTCGCTCGCCCGATCGACCTTGCCGGCCGATCCGCGCCTGGAGGCCGGCGCTTTCGTTGTCGGACATTCTACGGATCGGAGGCATACTCCGCCCGAGCCAACCGCCCGGAGGCGTGGACCGGGCGACCGCCGCAGGATCGACCGCTCCGGGCCGCAGCTCAACCGCGGTCGCATCGCCGCTCCGGCGCTCTCCGCCGGCTGTGGGATCATTCGGCCGTGAGGGACCCAGACCGCGCCAGCACCGCGCCGGGCCTGCGGCCGGACAGCCCGCCCAGCCTGGGGGCGGCGGTCTTCGGCCGCAGCAGCGACGTGCGGCAGCTCAGCGTCGTCCTCTTCGTCGGCTTCTTCCTGCTCGTCGCCGGGCTGGAGGTGGTTCGGGTCTCGTCTCGGTGGGGCTTCACCTACGACGGGGCGGTCAACGGGATCCTCTCCCAGCTGGGGGTCACGGGACCCGCGGCGGTGCTGGTAGCCGCGGCCACGGCCGCGAACGTCCTGGCTGCCGCCGTGGTACTGCGCCTGGCGGGGGCGCCGGCCTTCCGCTCCCTCTCCGAGTTGGCGCTGGCCGGCTTCGCCGCCGCCGTGATCCTGGATTCGGCCACGCTCTTTCTCCTGGGCAGCGTCGGCCTGTTCGGATGGCCGGAGTTGCTTCTCCTGCACGCGGCCATCGCCGTCGCGTGGTTCGCCGGGAGGAAGTCCCGGCCGCTGCTGACCGGCCCGGTTCGCGCGCACGTCTCACGACCCGCGGCCTGGTGGCCGTTGGCCCTGGCCATCTGGGCGGGCCCGCTCATCGTCCAGCTCGGGTCGCCGGCCGTGCCGTTCCTCGACGTGCTCCCCAATCACGTCGCTCCGGTCGAGCACGTCCGCGTCTTCGGCAGCTTCGCCACCCTGACCACCTCCCCGTCGCCGATCTACGGGCCGTCCAGGCTGATGCTCGGGTACGTGGGGCTGCTCGGCCAGCTGACCACGATCACGAACCTAGACGCGGTGCTGGCCGAGGCCGCCTTCGCCCTGCCGCTGACCGTGCTGATGGCGCTCGCCGTCCGCGGACTGGCCGCCCGGCTGTTCGGCGGGAGCGCCGGCTTCTGGGTCCTCCTCACGTTCCCGCTCACGTTCACCTTCGTGCGTATCCCCGACGCCCGGGGCACGGTGGTCGTCTTCCCTCTCGCGGCCTGGGCTCTGATCCGCATCGCCGAAGAGCTGCGCCCGCGAACGAGCGCCTGGCCCAAGGCGAAGCCGGCCAACGAGGTTCCGACCGGCTCCCCGCCCGCCCGGCCGAACACCAGCCGGCCAAAGCCCGCCCGGCCGAACACCAGCCGGCCAAAGCCCGCCCAGCCAAAGCCCACCCGGCCGAACACCGCCGGGCCACCCGAGTTCCGGCCGGATCTGAGCCTGGCCCTCGCCTTCGGCGGCGCCTTCCTGATGCATCCGCTCGTGGGTCTCGTCACTTTCACCGCCGCGGGCGGCGCTCTCGTCCTCTACCCCTCTCGTCTTGCCCGCACGCTCATCCCCGCCCTGGGCGCGGGCGCGGTCGTGGCCGTTCCGGAGGTACTCACCATCGCCGGGGTCGCGGCGCCGGCCTGGATCGGGCTGGTCTGCGTAGGGGCGGGAGTGGCCGTCGCGTTCGGGCTGGCACTCGTCGTCTCGTCGGTCGCCGGCCGCGTTTCGCCGCGGCCGGCCCTGCCGGCCCGCTGGCATGCCGTCCTGGTCGCGGGCGCGATCGTGGCCCTGCTGGCGATCGCGCGATCCCGCCTCGTGCCACCCAACGATCCGGCCTCGGAGGTGCTCACCGACTTCCCTCGGATCCTGGGCCTGTGCCTCCTTGGCGCCCTCCTGGCGTCCGTGCGGCCGAATCGAGGCTGGATCCTGCTCGGCTGCGGAATCGGGGCCGGAGTCGCCGCCTGGGCGGCTTCGGGGCTCGTTGGCTACAGCGGCCTCACCCAGCAGGCCATCCACTACGAGGTCCCCAAAGCGATGGAGTACTGGATCCCGGTGATGCTCGCAATCGGCGCGGCGGGGGGACTGGCCGCCCTCCTCCGGCCGCGCCGGTTGGGGATTCTGCGTCCGATTGCCATCGGGGCCTTCCTAGTCGTCTCGGTCTTCCCGATGACCGATCAGATCGGCATCGGCCCACTCGTCATCTCCGGCTCCCCGGTCGTCGCCCCGCTGGTCACCAGCGTCCGGATCGGCGAGCACCGGGCCGCCGAGTCCGTCGGACTGGCGCTGCGCGAGGCGGAACAGGGGTACTGGACGACCGCCACCTCTGGCCAGGAGTATCCGGACCCGCGCCTGATCATCGACGTGCCGCGACAGGAAGTCGTCGACGAGCTGCGGGCGGAGGAACGCGCCGGTCGCCTGGGTCCCTCGACGAAGGTCCTCAACATCGCTTCGAGCTTCCAGCAGTGGGTGTCCGTACCGGTGGGCGTCTTCACCGGAGCGATGGAGACGTCGATCTCCCTGCAGCCCGAGGTCAGCATCCACACCGACGGAGGCCGTCTGCTCGGCTTCGGGGACCTGGAACGTGAGCTTGCGGCAGGCTACGGCTACGTCGTGCTCGAACCGACCCAGCTGCCGTCAGACGTGCTCGTCGACGCCCGGGCCCGCGTGGTCGCCGCCGGCTTCCGCGAGATCTGGTCCAACTCCCAGGCGACGATCTTCGCCCGCCCCTGACGGGGCAACGCCCGGGCTACCAGATGACGCCGTCGTCGTCCGACTCCGCCATGATCAGGGCGAATACGGCGGCCTGGCTCATCGTCT
The DNA here is from genome assembly GCA_049520815.1 of Candidatus Limnocylindrales bacterium. GTDB lineage: Bacteria > Chloroflexota > Limnocylindria > Limnocylindrales > CSP1-4 > Fen-1039. Next base: position 10,903 of record JBEKPL010000058.1, on the reverse strand, counting down.
TGACGCCGGCGCGGGCGTTCTTGTCGTTGCAGGTCGTCCCGCAGGTGTCCATAACCGAGTACGTCCCGGCCGTGTCGTCATAGCCGACGATCGTGACGAAGTGATTGACCGCGCGCGAAGTCGACTTCACGTTCCAGTACGGCAGTGCATAGGTGCCGTTCGAGGTCCGTACGGCGATGATCACGGGCACGCCGTAGTGGATGTCGATGTGGACGAAGGTCTGCAGGTCGGCCTGGCTCAGGCTCGAGGCCGGGACCGCGGCGTAGAAGTAGTCAAGCTTCGATCCGCCCGACGCCTCCCAGTTGACGCCGGCGGTGAGGTTGGCGACGTAGGTTGCCGCCGGGCGGGTCGTCCAGTCGATCACGCCGGGCAGTCGCCACCACGGCAGGCCTTTGGCGGGCGCGGGCCACACGACCTCCGATAGGTACATGATCATGCCGCGCCCGTTCCCGTTCGGCCCCGTTGCCTTCCAGTAGGTCGTGGCGCGGTAGGGCGAGCCCCAGTTGACGGGCTCCGTGAAGGAGCCGGCCTTCGTCGTCACGGCCGCGGTCGATCCCGGCCAGTAGTACAGGGTCACAGCGGCCGCGCCGGCGCCGCAGAAGCTCGAGTAGTTGTAGTCGGTGTACGCCACGCCGTGGTCGTCCGTGCCGGTGCGCGGCGGTTCCTGGATCAGCCCCGACCAGCTCGTGGCCAGGCTCGCCGCCGCGGGGAACGTCAGCTCCGGAGCTCGGGCCAGCACCACGGCCTGACCTTTGGCGTCCCGGGCGACCCGGCCCTCCATCTTGGCCGCGACGAAGGCCGGATCCTGCTGCCACGAAGCGCCGGGGGTGGGGCCGGCCGGGACGGAGGGCTTCCGCGTCGGCGTCGGCGGAGTCGTCGGCGGGACGGAGGCGATCGAGCTGGGGCTCGGGCCGGCGGTGTCCGTAGCGTCCGCCGGCTGGCCCGAGGGCGTGTCCGACGCGGCTGCCACCGAAGTCGCCCCGGCCGAGCTCGACGCCGTGTTCGACCCGGTCGAGGCCCGTGGAATCTGCAGCACAAGGACGACCGCCAGGCCCCCGATCAGGGCCGCAGCCAGGAGTCCGCCGGCCACGTGCCGGCCGGCCAGTCGCCCTCCAATCACTCGAAGGCTTCCTCACGAGGGGCCCGCCGTCGTCTGCGGCGCGGCCGGCTCCCGCTCGAGCGGGTCTGGCGACTATAGCCCAGGCCGCGACAGCCGGCAGCAAGCCGCCTCGCGCGGCGGGTTCTGCCCTCTGGCCGCGGCGTCAGCCAGGGATCGCGTTGCCCTAAGCCGCCTGGTTGCGGCCGCCCGACCGACACGTCCAGGCCGCCGACGTAGCAGGCAGGGTTGCGAGGGTATCGCTTTGCGCGGGCGGTGGGGCTAGGATCTTGGCGGGTGAGTTGTCCCCGGTCTGACGGACCCTTGCCGTCACACCAGCAGGAGGCACTCGTATGCGCAGGATCTGTCTTGTTGCGCTCGCCGCCGTGCTGTCGGTGGCGGCGTGCGGTTCATCAACCACCACCCCGTCGCCAGGAGGCGGCGGAGGCGGAGGAGGCGGAGGTCCCACTGCTAGCGCCACGCCTACGCCACCGGGCGGAGGCGCGGACGAGGCCACCGCTATTCCCACCACTACTCCGACCACTACTCCGACGTCCGGTGCCACGGCCTCCACCGCAGGCGTCAGTACCGGAGGCCAGGTCACCATTACCTCCGGCAGCGTGACCGTGACTCTGACCACGGGCGTCAGCTGCCACCACGCGGTGGTCGGGGGCGTTGGCATCACCACGGTATTCGCCGGTTCTCAGGAATCGGGCGACGGCAAGCCCGACGGCATCGGCATGAACATCCCCGACGATCCTTCGCTGAATGCCACGATCAGCGGGAGCTTGGGCGGCAGGGCGTTTGCCCTCCGCGCCAGCGACGCCAGGGGCACGGTTGAGGGAAACTCGGGGAGCTGGTCTGGAACGGACGGCCTCGGCAGCAACGCCGTCTTCAGCGGCACGTTCACCTGCCCGTAGAGATAAGCGCCAGCGAAGCCGCGCCTGGCAACCTGCGCTGGTGCTCCCCTCCTCCGTCGCCGAACGCCTCGAGAGACTCGCACCCGACCAGCGTGCGGCCGCCACCGCGCTCCCTGGGCCGGTGCTCTGTATCGCCCCCGCGGGGAGTGGCAAGACAACGACCCTGGTCGCTCGAATCGCGTGGCTCGTGGCGACCGGGGCGGATCCCTCGCGCATCACCGCCGTGACGTTCAACAAGCGGGCCGCCGACGAGATGGCGGCGCGCGTCGACGCAGCCCTGGAGCCGCTGGGGTTGGCCGCCGGGGCCGTCCGCCTCAAGACGTTCCACGCCCTCGGCCGCGAGATCCTGGCCGATGGCGGCGAGGCCGTCGAGCCGCTCCTGGATCGGGAGGCGGTCCTGCGCGACATGTGGCCCGACATCACCCGCAACGCCCTACGCCGACTCGACGACGCGTTCAGCCGCCTCAAGCTGGACATCGGAGTCACGGCGGCCGAGGTCGCCACAGACCCGGAGCCCGGCCCGGTCGCCCGTGCCTTCCTGGCGTATGAGTCGGCGCTGGCGGACTACGGCGGCCTCGACTTCGACGATCTGGTTGCCAGGGCGCTTCGACTTCTGGAGGCTCGGCCTCGTCTGCTGAGCCAGTGGCGGGAGCGCTGCGAGCACCTGCTTGTCGACGAGACCCAGGACGTGGACCGCAGCCAGCTGCGCCTTGCCTTGCTGCTGGCCGCACCGGCGAACGACGTGTTCTTCGTCGGTGATGACGATCAGACCATCTACGGCTGGCGACTGGCGGACGTCCGGCGCGTGCTTGGCCTGGCGGGCTCGCTACCCGGCCTCCGCCGCATGGACCTCGTCGTCAACTACCGCTGCCCGGCCAGCGTGGTCGAGCGCGCCGTCCGCCTCGTCGCGCACAACGGCGAGCGCTTCGTCAAGACGATCCGGGCCGGTCCGGCCGCCGAGGGCAGGCTGGTGCTCGCTCCCGACGGCTCCGACGACGCGATCCGCGTCCGGCGAGTCCTCGAAAGCTGGCCGGACGACGGCGGTACGCGCGCCATTCTGGCTCGGACCAACGCCGAGCTGCTGCCCGCCGCCGCCGCGGCGGTTGAGATGGGGCTGGCGTTTCGGGCGCCGCGTCTTCGGCTGCTGTCCGAGGACCCCCGGGTGGAGTCCCTGCTGAAGGCTGCGGCGGAGCCGACGGACGGGACGCACAGCCTGCCTCTGCTGCCGCGGTTGGCCGCGCTGGCACGTGCGGGCCCCGAGCTGCCGGACCCCCCGAATGCGCTGCCGCCCCGCCCGAGCCTTAGAGCTGCCAGCGAGGCCGATCGCCGTGACGCGGACGAGCAACTCCCGATCGAAACGGGCGAGCTGCTCGCAGCTCTCGTGGGATGGGCGGCGCCGTATCGGTCGCTGCCGGAACTGGCGGCGGCCGTCGACCGCCACCGCATCCGTGTGGCCGAGCTACGCCGCGACGACGCGCCACTGACCCTGGCTACTGCCCACTCGACGAAGGGTCTCGAGTTCGACCACGTGGCTGTGATCGGGCTGGACGCCGGCCGCTTCCCGTCCGCTCGTTCCCTGCGTGAGGCCGCCGAACCCGAGCGCGCCCTGGAGGAGGAGCGGAGGCTCGCCTACGTGGCCTGGACTCGAGCCCGCCGCTCGCTGACCCTCGTCTACGACCCGGCCTCGCCCTCGCCATTCCTGTTCGAGGCGTTCGGGGCCGAGGAGCTCGGGCTGGACAGATCAACCTGAGAGTGCGTCTTTCGCCAGTGCCCGCAGTAGGCGATCCAGGTCCGCCAGCAACGGCTCCGTCAACTCGACCGGGAGTACCTCTCGGATGGAGTCCTTGGGCCCGTACGCCGAGCGAGCGCGCAGGGCCACGGCGCGGAGGTCGGCAACCGCGGCGTCGCGCAATCGATCCGGGATCTCGGCGAGGAACGCGGCCCAACGGTCGGCGCCGCGCTCGTGGGCGCCCTCCAGCAGCTTCTCGGCGTCGCGCGCCGCCGCCAGGGCGGCCTCATCGATGGCCGGCCGCTCGTGCCTGGCCGGCCCTGCGTCGCGCGGCACCTCAGGCCAGGTAGCGCTGTTCCGGGGCGCTCTCGCGCGACTGCGTCACCAGCAACGGCAGGCGCTTTCGCTCCGATCCATCGATCGTGATCCGGACGGCGTGCTCGCCCAGCACCTTGAGGTTCAGATTCCACAGGTCGACGGCGATGTTGAGCACGATGTCGTTTGGGTCAGCCGGACCGTGCGCGACCACTCTGCCCGTGGCGTTGGCGACCTCGCTGCCGTCCGGGGCCGTCACTACGAACCCTAGCTCGTGCTCTCGATTGCGCTCGACCGAAGTCAGTCGCAGGCCGACGACCAACGACAGGTGCTGGTGCACGAACGGGATCGACTGCCCGTTGAGTCGCGAGACCCCGCCGCCGAGGACGGAGAACTTCTGACCGGGCTGAATCTCGGCGGCATCGGCCAGAAAGGCGTACTCGATCTCGGGCATGATCCCATCCTAGCCGACGGACCGGCGCAGGACTTGGCTAGCGCTACTCGCCAAGGAGCGGCTGAGCCGAGTCGAAGTCCTGCTGCAGTCTCGCCTGGAGCTTGGTCAGCTCGGCGATCACGTCCAGACCCGGCGTGTTTTGGAGCCTGGCCAGGAGCGCGCTGTAGTCGCTGTTGGCCTGGGTGAGGGCCGGCATGTTCGCCTCGAAGCTCGGAACGGCGGGGTACCTCTGCATCTCGCCGAGGACCGACCAGGTGACCTTGATACCGGGGTAGATCGGAGCCAGGGTCTCATCGAAGCTGGCGAAATAGGCCGGCTGATCGGCCGTCTTCCCCGGCTCGCCGCCGTAGTTCCTCAGGAGGGTCTGGTCGGCCATGATGGCAACCATCGCCTTGAAGGCCGCGTCGGGGTTCTTGCTGGCTTTGGTGATGGTGAACGTGTCCGCATACATCGGGGAAGTGGTCGTGCCCTTCCAGGACGGCATGACGCCGATGTCCCAGTTCTTCACCTTCGAGCTCTTGGCGTCGGAGGCGATGGAAGGGATGCTAGTGGCCCACGCCACATTCATCGCGACGGCTCCGGAAGACTGCGAGTTGCCCTGTGCGAGCAGGGCACTGGACGCTGCAAGGCCGTTGGGGATAAACGGGTTCTTGCCCCAGATGCCGGTGTAGTACCACTTGACGGCGTCGGCCCAGACCGCCGGGATCTGAGCCTTCTTGCCGTCGGGGTCCACGAATGAGCCGCTGCCGAAGCATGAAGCCATGCGGCGAAGGTCGTTCCACTGGAAGTCCAATCCGTACCTGACGATGCTCTTCGGATCGAAGCCTACGTCGCTCGGCTTCCTGCCCAGCTTGTCTACGGTCAGCCGCGCGGCGACCCTGGCGAGCTGGTCCCAGTCCCAGGTCTGGCCCTGGTATTGCTCCCCAACCTTGGTTGGGAGGCCCGGAAGATTGGCTTTGCTGAAGAGGTCCTTGTCGTACCAGATGTAGCCGGGGAAGATCATGTATGGAAGCCCGATCTGGCCCTGGTCGCCCAGCTGCAGGAACTTCACCAGCGCGGGATCGTAGGCGGTCAGGTCGATGTTGTACTTCTTGATCTCTGGACCGAGATCGAGGAAGAGGCCTTCGAAGCCGTTCAGACCCCCGACGCCGACGGGTCCGACGATGTCGGGCGCGTTGCCGGCGGCCATCTCGTTCTTCAGGACGTCCGGCGCGGTCGCGGTCGGGACGATCTCGAGCTCGATCGTGATGCCGTCCTTGTTGACGGAGTTGAAGCTGGCCACGAACGCCGTCTCGGCGGCCTCCTGGGCGGACTGGGTCCCCTGGTCGAGGCCAACGAACCAGCGGATGGTCGCCGGACCGTTCGACGGGGACGGAGCGGCCGACTGGATCGGGGTTGGGGTCGCCGGAGGCGGCGTAGGGGTGGCCACCGTGCTGTTGCAGGCGCTCAGGACCAGCACCGGAATCGCGGCCAAAGTGATCGGGCGCAACCCTCTCCTGCCCATGGGGCTCCCTTCTCCAATCGCTGGCGACGCTCTCTGCCTGGCGCCACAACGGGACGGCTCGACGGACTCTAGCAGGCCCGGCCAACAGAATATCCGCGACACGGCGGGGCCGCCCAACGTCACCCTGGCCCGATCAGGGCCGGCCGCTCCCCCGCGACGCCGCGGCGGCCGCGCGCTTCTCGGGCGCCCGCAGGATCTCCACCGGGGCCGCGGCACGGGTGACGTGGCCGGCGGACTCGGCGAACGTGACTGCGGAGAGCGGCACGAGAGGCTCTCCCCGGAGAACGCGGGCTAGGTACTCGCCGGTGGCGGAGCCGCCGATCCGTGCCACTTCCTCGGGCGTGCCCTCGGCGATGACGTAGCCGCCGCGCTCGCCCCCCTCCGGACCCAGGTCCACGATCCAATCGGCCGTCTTGACCACGTCCAGGTTGTGCTCGATGACGATCACCGTGTTACCTGCGTCGACGAGGCGGTGCAGGACGTGGAGCAGCTTCTCCACGTCGGCCATGTGCAAACCGGTGGTGGGCTCGTCCAGCACGTAGACGGTGCGGCCCGTGGCCCGCCGCGACAGCTCCGTGGACAGCTTGACCCGCTGTGCCTCGCCGCCTGAGAGCGTCGTCGCCGGCTGGCCGAGGTGGACATAGCCCAGTCCGACGTCGAAGAGCGTCTGCAGCTTGGCCCTCACGCTCGGCACCGCCGAGAAGAAGTCGAGCGCCTCCTCGATCGTCATCTCCAGGACGTCGGCAATCGATCGGCCCTTGTAGTGGACCTCGAGGGCCTCGCGGTTGTAGCGCTTGCCCTTGCACACCTCGCACCCGACGTAGACGTCCGGCAGGAACTGCATCTCGATCTTGAGGATGCCGTCGCCCTTGCAGTGCTCGCAGCGGCCGCCCTTGACGTTGAAGCTGAAGCGGCCCGGCTTGTAGCCGCGCAGTCGTGACTCCTGAGTAGCGGCGAACAGCTCGCGGATCGGCGCGAAGAGGCCGGTGTACGTCGCCGGGTTCGAGCGCGGCGTGCGGCCGATCGGGCTCTGGTCGATGTCGATGACCTTGTCGATCGCCTCCAGCCCTTCGATGGCGTCGTGGTCGCCGGGCGCGTCACGCGAGCCGCTCAACCGACGGGCCAGGGCCCGGTAGAGCACGTCCGAGACGAGCGTGCTCTTGCCCGAACCCGACACGCCGGTGACCGACACGAAGCAGCCCAGGGGGAAGGCCACGTTCAGGTTCTTCAGGTTGTGCTCGCGAGCGCCCCTCACCACCAGCGACTGGCCGCTCCCCCGCCGGCGAGTGGCGGGGATCGGCACTTGCAGCTCGCCGCGCAGATACGCTCCGGTGATCGACCGCGGCTCGGCCAGGATCGTCTCGAGAGGCCCCGCAGCCACGATCTCGCCGCCGTGCTCCCCTGCCCCGGGTCCAATGTCGATGACCCAGTCCGCCGTACGGATCGTCTCTTCGTCGTGCTCGACGACCAGGACGGTGTTGCCCAGATCGCGCAGGCGCGTGAGTGTGGCGATGAGCTTGGCATTGTCGCGCTGGTGGAGGCCGATCGAGGGCTCGTCGAGGATGTAGAGCACGCCCATCAGGCTCGAGCCGATCTGGGTGGCCAACCGGATTCGCTGCGCTTCCCCACCGGAGAGCGTCTGGCTCGTTCGATCGAGGGTCAGGTAGTCCAGCCCGACATCGATGAGGAAGCCGAGCCTGGCCGAGATCTCCTTGAGGACCTGCCGGGCGATCGTCCGCTCGCGCTCGGTGAGCCTCTCGGGCAGTCGGGCGACCCATTCGCAGGCGGCCGTGATCGAAAGCGTCGAGACCTGCCAGATGTTCTGGCCGTCGACCGTGACGGCGAGGATCTCCGGCTTGAGACGCCTGCCCTCGCACGTTGGACACGGCCGGGCAACCATGTAGCGCTCGAGCTCGGACTTGATGAAATCCGAGTCCGTCTCGCGGAAGCGGCGCTCGAGGTTCGGGACTATCCCCTCGAAGATGGCGCCGTAGGTGTTCTCACCCCGCTCGTGACGGTAGCCGATCACGACTCGCTCGCCGCGGTTGGCGTACAGGATGTAGTCGAGGGCCTCCGGCGGCAGCGTCTTGACCGGAGCATGGAAGTCCCAACCGTGCTCCAGGCAGACCGCCTCGATGATCTTGCCGTGCCAGGAACCCTCCATCGGCAGGCGGGCCCAGGGCACCAGCGCGCCGTCCGCCAGAGAGAGGTTCTTGTTCTGGATCACCCGATCCGGATCGATCTCCAGGCGGCTGCCGATGCCGGTGCAGGATGGGCAGGCCCCGTGGGGCGAGTTGAAGCTGAAGCTGCGAGGCTCCAGCTCGTCGACGGTGGTGCCGTCGTACGGGCAGCTGTACCGCTCGCTGTAGCGGCGCTCGTCGAAGGCGGGCGCTTCGCCGTCTCGCGGCACCGGGGCGATGAGGACGACGCCCTCGCCGAGCCGCAGCGCTGTTTCGACGCTGTCCGCCAGGCGGCTCGCATCGGGCGGTGCGCCGGCGCTGCCTGCCGCGGGCTCCGCCGGGCCGCCCTGGCCGCCAGGGCCGGGGCTGTCGCCCTGGCCGGCCTCGGCGCCGTCGCCATGCCGGACGACGAAGCGGTCCACCACGACCTCGATCGTGTGGCGCTTGTACTTGTCCAGCTGCCGCGTTTCCGCGAGGTCCATCAGCTCGCCGTCCACCCGGACGCGGGCGAAGCCCCCACGGCGGATCTGATCGTATTCCCGATTGCCCTCGGTCTTGCGGTCCTTGATGACCGGCCCGAGGACCAGCAGCCGTGTCCCCTCCGGCAGGTCGTAGATCTGGTCCACGATCTGCTGGACGCTCTGGCGGGCGATCTCACGGCCGCAGGTGGGACAGTGCGGATGGCCGATCCGGGCGAACAGCAGGCGCAGGTGGTCGTAGATCTCGGTCACCGTGCCCACGGTCGATCGTGGGTTCCGGCTGGCGCCCTTCTGGTCGATCGAGATGGCCGGACTGAGACCGTCTATCTGGTCCACGTCCGGCTTCTGCATCTCCCCCAGGAACTGGCGGGCATACGCCGACAGGCTCTCGACGTAGCGGCGCTGCCCCTCGGCGTAGATCGTGTCGAACGCGAGGCTGCTCTTGCCCGAGCCCGACAGGCCGGTGATGACCACCAGCCGGTCGCGCGGCATGGCCACGGTGATGTTCTTGAGGTTGTGCTCGCGGGCTCCGCGAACCACCAGCTGTTCCTGCGGCATATGCCGACATTGTAGGACAGAATCGGCAAATCGAACAGACGTTCGCGCAGGGCGTGGCGCCGGGCGGGGCGCCGCGCGGGGCGGGTGGCGGGCTGGGCGGACGCCCGGCCCGATTTCCTGTCATATGCCAATGGTGGTAGCACGGGGCGAGGTTCTCGGCTGGCCCTGCCTTCTGAGTGAGCCCCAGGGGTGCTAGCCCGAGCGTGGCGGGAGTCATTCCTGGTCCGTCTTCGGTGTCCGCGACGTCCTCGCGGCCCCGGAAGTCTGTCCCGTGCTACTGGGGTTGGCATTTGATAGGTTTATGGTCCCCGGCCGCCGCTCGCGGGTGTCGGGAGAACTCGGGGCTGTCTAGATCGGGCGTCCGGAAGCTTGCGGCTATGAAGCCCGAAGGAAACTCTCGTATCGGCTCTGAAGCCGAGCCTGATCGGGCCGATCGAGCCGGGACCTCGGCATCTGAATCCGCTGATCGTGCATCTGCTTGAGACCGACCAGGAGCATCGGCCCATCGGTCTCCTCGAGGATCGACCGCCTCACCTCGATCGTGTAGTCCGGTCGAACTGTCAGGAAGAAGCTGTCGAAGGCTGCGTGGTGCAGCTTGCACAGCGCAAGGCCGTTGCTGACGACTGGATCGCCCTCGTCCTCCACGTCACCGACGATGTGGGCCGCGTCGAGCAGTTCCTGGTGTCGGAGCCGGCAAATGGCGCACTGCTGGCGGTAGGCCTCGAGCACCCGCTCGCGGAACGCCCGCTGATGAACGCGGCGACGGAACGTCGAGATGACGTAGCGACGCTCGATCGGCAGATCGTCGGCAGCGCGATTGAACGGTGCGGCAAGCGCGTCGAGCCGCGCCGCTTCCAGATCTACCTCGAACATCAGCCGGCCGGGATCGTCGCGGACGACGAAGACCGGCATCTGTGCCAGATATCGGCCGCGATTGACCCGCACGAACAGCACCAGCGGCACGTGCCGTTCCATCGCCCGCCTCAGTCCGATGTTGTCGGGATGGCGGGGATCGGTCCCTCTGTATGAGTAGCGAAGGACCGACCCCTCGACCGCGTCGGCGTAAGGGCCCCCTTCGGGGAGCGTAGTGATCGAGATGGGGTACGTGCAGACCTTCGGCTTGAAGATGCCCTGCGGACCCAGGAGAGGGACTCGTTGGCCCTCCAGCAAGAACCCCTGCTCCAGGAGCGTCCGCGGAAGAACGTCGCCATGCAACTCGACCTGCTCGCGCAGCCAATCGATGCTCCAGGAGCGTCCGCGGAAGAACGTCGCCATGCAACTCGACCTGCTCGCGCAGCCAATCGAAAGCTGCGAGTCGAACCCCAAGATCCCCCATCTCATCCATGGCGTCAGAATACGCTGCCCCGTCCCTGGCGGGAGCACGCGCCGCGCCTTCGGCTGGCGTCCGGTACGATCCGACAACCTGGCCCTGCGGCCAGGACCGATGAGGTAAGACACGATGAGCGGGGCGCGGATCGGGGCGGCGGGCGGCGTCACGCCGCGGGAACTGGCGGATTCGCGGCAACGGCTGGTTCGGGACGCCATGGCGATCTCCGCGTACGCGCTCCCGGTCGGGCTCGTGTACGGGCTCGCGGCCCTCCAGGCCCACTACTCCCTCGTCGACGTCCTGGCCAACTCGACCATCGCCCTCGCCGGCGGGGCGCAGTT
>JBEKPL010000057.1:0-18003 GCA_049520815.1 Candidatus Limnocylindrales bacterium | reverse complement strand
CGAGAACCTCGCCGCGTGCTACCCCCGTTAGCAGATGACAGGAAACCGGGCTGGGCGCTCTTGGATCGCCGAAGATCAGGCCGCCGCGGCCGAGATGCGTCGCTACATCTCGGGGGCTGACCCGCGCCTAGCCCCCGGTGCCGGCAGGTCCGGTCGGAGGCTCGTAGCCCTCGGGCAGCTTCGGCGTGAAGCGGAAGCCGCCGGCCACGCCCGGTTCCGTGAGCTCGTGGGGGGCGAGCAGCTCGTCCAGCTCCGCGGCGGTGAAAATGCCGCGCTCGACCACTATCTCGCGGATCGTGCGCCGCTCACGGACCGCCTGCTTGGAGATCTCAGCGGCCAGGGCATAGCCGAGATAGGGCGCCAGCGGCGTCGACAGCGCCGAGGAATGCTCCATGAGATCGAGCGCCCGCACGCGGTTGGCCTCGATGCCGGTGACGCAGAACTCGGCGAAAGCGCGGCTCATGTTAGTAAGGATCGTGAGGCTCTCGAGGGCGGTGTGGGCGATCACCGGCATCATCACGTTCAGCTCCAGCTGGCCGGCGCTGACGGCCCAGGCGATCGTGGTGTCGTTGCCGATGACACGGAAGCAGACCATCGAGAGGCACTCGGCCATGACCGGGTTCACCTTGCCCGGCATGATCGAGCTGCCCGGCTGGACGGCCGGCAAGGTGATCTCGGCGAAGCCGGTCATGGGGCCCGAGGACATCAGGCGCAGGTCCTCGCTGATCTTGATCAGGTCGACGGCGATGCCGCGCAACGCGGCCGAGACCTCGAGCATCGGGCGCATCGAGTGAGTGGCCTGGACCAGATGCTCGGCGCCGCGCAGCGGGTGGCCGGTCTGCTCGGCGAGGTACCGGACCACCAGATCGATGTACTCGGGCTCGGCGTTGAGGCCCGTGCCCACCGCGGTTGCCCCGATGTTTTGCTCGGCGATCGAGGCGGCGGCGGCCTGGAGGCGTTCGAGCCCTCGGCGAAGCGTCAGCGCGTAGGCGGCGAACTCCTGGCCCAGCCGGATCGGGACGGCGTCCTGCATATGCGTTCGACCGGACTTGATGACGTCGTCGAACTCGCTTGCCTTCCGCTCGAAGGCCGCGATGAGCCCTTCGGCCGCGGGGATGTAGTCGCGGATCAGGTCGAGGGTGGCGATCCGCATCGACGTCGGGAAGACGTCGTTGGTGGATTGGGCCATGTTGACGTGGTCGTTCGGGCTGACCACCGCGTAGTCGCCGCGCGCCCCCAAACCGACGCCGCTCGCGTGGAGCAGCTCGATGGCCCGGTTGGCCAGCACCTCGTTGGCGTTCATGTTGTGGCTCGTGCCGGCGCCGGCCTGGAACGGGTCGATCCGGAAGTTGTCGATCAACTCGCGCTGCTTGGCGGCCCGGGCCGCCTCGAAGGCAGCGTGCATGGGATCGGAGGGGCGGCCGGGCTCGATGTCGTCCGCCTCCTCGGCGCATGCTTCGGTCGAGCAGAGGATCTCGTCGGCGGCCTCGACGATGGCGTTGCCGAGCTGCTTGGGGAGCCGGCCGGTGGTCATGTTGGCCCGCGCCGCGGCCTTCTTCACCTGAACGATCGCGCGCACGAGGGCCGGATGGGGCCGCGTGCCGGAGATGGGGAAGTTGTGGATGCCGCGGGCGGTTTGGACACCGTAGTAGGCGGCCAGAGGCACCTCCAGGTAGCCCAGGGGATCCTTCTCCATCCGGAAGCCGGGCCGCGGCGCTGGGGGAGTGGCGGGGGCAGCTGGCATCTGGTGGCTCCTCGCACGGGCGCTGGCTGAGGTCACGGATTCTATAGCCGCGGACTGGATATGATTCCCACGCAGGGTCGCGCGAGGGGCGCGGCCGTTCACCACAAGGAGGGGTACGTGGACCGCAAGCCACACATAGTCGGCGATTCGATCGACAAAGTCCTGGGGTTCGTGGCCGGCTTCTTCGCATCCTGGATAGGCGTCGTAGCGACGGTCGTCGTCATGTATCTCTGGGCCGGCCGCGGGCAGCCGTTGGAGGTACGAGAGCGCCGCCGCCACGCCGCCTCGGTCTCGATTTGGTCCGGCATCGGGTTCCTCGCCTTGCTCGTTCTCGTGATCTTGCTCATCGTCACGATCTTGCGCGGGCTCGACTCCTTCGGTTGATCTGGTAGGCGCTCGGGGCGGTTTGCTCCTGGCTCGAAGCGGCTGCCGGCCGTTGGCGGCGCGGGGCACCGGCGTCGTTCGATTCTATAGCCCACGGATCGTGAGTCGGTGGCCTGCGCGGTCGCGCAGGACAGATCGCCGGTGCCCTGGCCGTTCCGACGGGTCGCGAATCCAGGTACGCCCGGGGAGACCGGTACATTTCCGACCTCCCGAACCGGTATATTGCCCGGACCGATCGCTAACCCGCAGGTTGCGGTCTGGACATTCCGGTCACCGGGCGACCGGGCGCCGCGTGCCCCGGCCGGCCAGGTCGAGCGCCCCAGGACGGAGGAGGTCCCGCATGACGCAGCAACAGGCACCCAGAACCCGCGAGGAGGTCATCAGACAGGACGTCCACGACCTCCATCGCCTGGGCTATGCGCAGGAACTCTTCCGCACGATGGGCGGGTTCTCCAACTTCGCCATCAGCTTCTCGATCATCTCGATCCTGACCGGCGCGGTGATCCTGTTCGACTACGGCCTGGCCTGGGGCGGCCCCGCCGCCAGCACTCTCGGCTGGCCTCTCGTCTCGCTCTTCACCCTGATGATCGCGGCCGCCATGGCGGAGATCGCTTCGGTCTATCCCACGGCCGGCGGGCTCTACTACTGGTCGAGCCGGATCAAGAACAAGGACTGGGGCTGGTGGACTGCCTGGTTCAATCTGGCCGGTCAGGTCGCCATCGTGGCCGGCATCGACTACGCCGCCGCCTCATTCCTCAACTCCGCAATCGCGACGCCCATCCTGAGCAACTTCGGCATCAACTACGGCAACTCGACCGCGGTCGTGGGCTCCTTCGTCAACGGGCAGCTGATGACGATGGCGGTCTTGATGGCCATTCAACTGCTGATCAACGTGGCCGGCATCCGGCTGGTTGCGCTCCTCAACGACGCGTCGGTGTGGTGGCACATCGGCACCGTCGCGGTCATCGTGGTCGCCCTCTTCCTCATCGGCGCAGGCAAGCAACACACGGACCTGAGTCCCTTCGCTATCGGCCCGCTCGACAAGACCGGCGGCGCCTCGCCGCTGGGGTTCAACCTGGGGTCGGCTGCCGGGTACGCAATCCCGCTAGCCTTCCTCTTCTCGCTCCTGCAGGCGCAGTGGACCTACACCGGCTACGACGCGTCCGCCCACGTAGCCGAGGAGACGGTAGCGGCCCGGCTTTCGAGCGCCTGGGGCGTCTTCCTCTCAGTGGCGGTCTCGGCGGTCGTCGGCTACATCGTCCTGTTCGGCCTCGTGACCCACCTGCCGCCGCTCGGCCCGATGTTCAACTGCGACGCGACCGTCGCATCGTGCAGCCAGTACTACGGCGGCTCGAACGCGATCGTCTTCACGACCCTCAGCTACAACCTGGGCCAGCTCGGCGACTGGCTGGGAGCCGCGATCGCCATCGCGATGAGCCTGTGCGGCCTGTCCTCGATCGCCTCGGCCGGCCGCATGCTGTTCGCCTTCAGCCGCGACCATGGCGTGCCCGGGTCGCCCTGGCTGCGCAAAGTCTCGCATCGTCATCGGACGCCGGCTAACGCAATCGTCGCCATCGTCCTCTTCTCGTACCTGCTCACGAATGCGGCGTTCATCGCCGGCGGTTCGACGGCCATCGTGATCGTCACGGCGATCAGCACGATCGCTCTGTACTGGGCCTACGGCGTGCCGATCTTCCTGGGGCTCTTCGGCAAGCAGGAGTGGCGAGATCATGCGGTCTGGAAGATGGGCCGCTTCTCCAAGCCGGTCGCGTCGCTGGCCTGCCTCTGGATTGCCTTCTTCTCCGTCCTCTTCCTGTGGCCGACCTCGGGCAACCCGTGGACGCTCATTGCCTACTTGGTCTTCCTCGGCTTCCTGCTCGTCTACTACTTCGCCTGGGCCCGCCGCCGCTTCAAGGGCCCGATCGTCGAGGTCGGAGAGGCAGAGCTGACGGAGATCGAGCGCGAGTTCGAGCGTGCCGCCGAAGAGCTGAGCGAGGCCGGCGCCTAGCCAATCCGTCCCCGTCAAGTACCACAACGCGGCGGGCCGACTGCCCGCCGCGTTTCGTCTGTGGCTCGGGTCCGGTCCTAGCGGCTGGCGAAGCTCCCGAAGTAGTCCTTGAGCTGGCCCTTCGCCGCCCAGCCCACCACGACGATTTGGCTGGAGGTCGAGGCGATGCGGCAGCTGGTCGAGCCGCCGAAGGCCAGCGGGTCGGAGACGGGACGCTGCCAGTTCTTGCCGTCCGGACTGCTCCAGACAATCCAGCTGCTCGCGGGCTGGACCGGTACGTCCAGGGCGAGGATCTGGCCGTTCACGATGGCCCAGTTGCCGCCCGAGGTCTGAAAGCCCGTCTGCTGCCACTTCACTCCGGTCGACGACCACCACCACGTGTTGGCGGGCGTGCCGCCTCCCGTGGGAGCCGGCGTAGGCTTGGCCGTGGGGGTCGGCTTCACGGAGGACGAGGCGGCCGGCGAGGCGGCAGGCGAAGTGGCAGGCGAGGCGGAGGACGAAGGGGCGATCCCCGAGCCGCTGGTGATAGCCACGAGCCCAGCGCCGATGCCGAAGGCCTGGATGACATTCACGGGCAGGTGCCAGTCGGTGCGCAGGGTCCAGGTGCGCCCGTCCGGCGAGGTCCAGGCCGTCGACACACCCTGACGCGTCGAGTCGCTGCCCGTGGCGACGAAGCCGAACCTGTACGTGCCGACGGTCAGGCTGTACCCGGTGGCGACGGAGATGGAAGCGGCATCCCATGTCTCACCGTCGGTCGAGTACATGAGCGACGACCCGCCCGTCTTGTCGGACGCCACGACGAACCCGCTGGGTCCGGCGGAGATCGACGAGAACTCCGGCGGGGCCGGATCCCCGAGGCTCGCTTGATGCCACTTGCCGCCTTTGGGCAGCCTCCAGATCGTTCCGGTATCGCCCGACGAGCTGGTCACCCGTCCGATGGCGATCACGCCGCCGACGCCGTCGTTGACTGCTTGCAGCACGACCGGCCGTCCGTTGTTGTCAGATGTGACCAACGCGTCCGGCCCGAGCTCCTGCGCCCACAGGCTGCCGTTGTCCGATGACCAGATCGACGTCCCGGCTGGCTGGGTGACGAATGTGAAGAACTTGCTGTCGGTGGTCGCCACGGGGCCGAGGACGTCCGAAGCGCCCACATCGACGATCATCGGCGTGTCGCCGGCCGTGAGTTTGAGAGCGAATTGCGGCGGGGCCGACGGACTGCTGGAAGGCATTCTCGCGGGTCCGAGCGTGACATCGCCCGCGAGCACTCCCAGCCCGTCGCTCGATCCGCCGACCAGCACCACGCGGCCGGCGACGGCTGCCATTCGCCCGTGAGTGAGCGGCTGCGCCGCGGTGGTGATCGGCAGCCACGAGGTTCCATCCTCCGAAACCCACACGGCCAAAGCGGCCTGTGTCCCCTGCGTGGCGGTGCCGGCCAGGTTCTTGTCCGCGGCACCGACCGCCACGAAGCTGCCATCGACGACGGTGACGCCGTCCATCGCCGTCTGCGGCTGGTCTGAAGGTGCCGACGCCTTGACCCAAGTCTTGCCGTCCGTGGAGGTCCACGATGCCGCCAGCCCCTCGGCCGAGGCATCGGTGTCGCTGCCGACGATCACGATTCGGCCACCCGAACCGGCTATGCCGCGCGCGTCGAATCCGTCCAGGGACGTGGTGGCCTTGATCCAGTCCCGACCCGTAGTCGAGTACCACACTGCCGAGCGAGGCGCGCCGTCGCCGTTCCAGAGCTCCACGATGGCGAAGCCGCCGTCCCACGACCCGACGGCTCGGGGGATGAAGTTCTGCGCGCCCGGAAGCACGTGCGGGGTCCAGCGCTGGCCGTCCGGGGAGAACCAGGCGACGCCGTTGCCGGCCGTGACAACCGCGCCCGGTCGAGTTACTGCGCCGCCGATCATCTCCTGGCCCGTGCTCGAGTCGACTTCAGTCGGAATCCAGGTCCTACCGTCGCGCGAGCGCCAGGCCGAGGCGATCACATCCGTGGACGAGGACCCGAGGCTGTTGCCGACCGCGACCAGACCGCCGCTGCCGTCGTCGGAGAGACCCTGGGCGACGAATCGACGCCCGGAGATATCGAAGGCGCCGGAGCCGGAGACCTGGCTCCAGGTCGAGCCGTCGTCGGACGACCAGACCGTGGTCGTCGAGCCCTTCGTCCCGAGCATCAGGAGACTGTCACCGAACGAGGTGAAGTACGGGCCGAATTCGAACGCGGTATCGGGCGGCTTGGCAGCGCTGCGCCAGCTGATCTGATAGACACTGCCCGTGGAGGCCGGCGCGGCCGGCTGGCTAGGCAGCGTCATCAGAAGGCTTGCCACCACAGCCAACGTAGCGGCGATGCCGGTGAATGCGAAGACATTCCTCAGGCTGGGCAGCCTCAGGCCCTGCAGCCCGGGACCGCGCCGGCTCACCGTTGGCCTGCCGGCGACCGCCGCCCGCCGGCCCGATCCTCCGAAACCGGGAAGCCCGATCCTCGGGCGCCCCGGGCCCGACTCACCCAGCCGCAGCCGCGCCAGCGGGTGTGGCGACGCCAGGCGCACCGGCGTCGGCTCTGGCTCCGTGATGGGCTCGCCGCCGGAGGCGGGTCGCGACTTCGAGATGGGATGAGCCTGCGAGCCCGGGATCTTGCGGGCTGCCGGGATTCGCGCAGTCGCACCGGATTTCGAGGCCGCCTCATCGATGCTCGACGCGGACCGTGAGTCGGGCGGCACGGGACGCGAGCGGCGCGCCTGATCGGGCCGCGTCAGGTCGGCCTTACGGGGCATCTCCAGCGGGCGCGAGGCCGGGCCGGGAAGCTCCGCGGCATCGATATCGGATCCGTCGTCAGCGTTGTCGCCGGGCTGGGCCGCGAAGTGCTTGTCTTTCACCGGGCTATGCCGACCTCTGGTCCGATCTCCGTTCTTCGACCGCGCCCCTGGCCGCTCCGGTCAGGGACGAGCCGGGCTCGGGCCCCGAGCCGAACGCGGGGAAGACCCAAAGTCTGCCACGGTTCGGTGCAAAGCGGCGCGGAGCGTGTGCGGCTGGGGTGCCTTAGGTGTGGTTAGGTAACCTGATGATAGGGTCCCGTCGCTGCCGCCCACGGAGCTCGCGCCAAGCGCACCTATTGGCGCCCGGGTCCGGGCGCCGGCATCGCGGCGTCCGGGCCGAGACCGAGCGTGGGGGCACGAGAACGCCGGTCCAGGGCGCCCAACGGGCCAGGCTGGCCGCCGCGCGCGGCAGACGCCACAATAGCGGCACAGGAACGCCGGCCGCCCCGAGGCGCATGGCGGCGCAGCACAGGGAGGATCCGATGAGCGACGAGCACGGCGCCACCGACTCCGCCGGTCACGGCGCGGGCCACGTCATCCCCAGGCAGCTCGAGGAGCTGCGGCAGCTGGTGCGGAACGGGCGTGTCGACACCGTCATCGTCGCCCTGACCGACATGCAGGGCCGTCTCGTGGGCAAGCGCGTCCAGGCCGAGGCGTTCCTGCGGGGTGTGGTCGATCACGGCATTCACTTCTGCACGTACCTGCTGGGCACAGACATGGAGATGAATACGCCGGCTGGTTTCAGGCTCATGAACTGGGAGACGGGCTACGGCGATTGGGTCGGACGTGAAGCGTGGGAGACGACACGCGTCCTGCCGTGGCTCGAGGGGACCGCGATCGTCTTGTGCGACGCGGTCGATGAGGAGACCGGCCTGGAGATACCCATCTCGCCGCGCACCATGTTGAAGCGCCAGGTCGAACGAGCGGCCGCCCTGGGCTACACCATCAAGGCGGGCACGGAGTTCGAGTTCTACGTTCTGAGCGACACGTTCGAGGACTTGAGCCAGAAGGGCTACAACGACGTCGAGCGCGTCGGCTACTACAACGAGGACTACCACCTCCTGCAGGCGACCAAGCTGGAGCCGCTGTATCGCCAGATCCGCAACCAGATGACCGAGGCGCGGATCCCGATCGAGTTCAGCAAGGGTGAGGCGGCTCCGTCCCAGCACGAGGTGAACATCCGCTACGACGAGGTCCTCGAGTCGGCCGACCGGAGCGTCCTGTTCAAGCACGGGGCGAAGGAGATCGCCTGGCTCAACGGCTACGGCCTGACCTTCATGGCCAAGCCCTACGCGGACTGGACCGGCTCGAGCGGTCATCTCCATATCTCGGTGTGGGACAGGGCCGGCGAGAAGCCGCTCTTCCACGAAGACGGCGCGGCGCCCTACGGCATGAGCCAGCTGATGCGCTGGTTCCTTGGCGGAATGATGGCCCTTCAGCGCGAGCTGGCCCTATTCGTCGCTCCCAACGTCAACTCCTACAAGCGCTATGCGGTCGCCAGCTGGGCGCCGGTCAACGTGGTCTGGGGCCGCGACAACCGCACGACCGGCTTCCGGATCGTGGGCCACGACTCCAGCCTGCACATCGAGAACCGCTTTCCCGGCGGCGATATGAACGCCTACCTCGCCTATGCCGCCGAAGTCGGCGCGGGACTGTACGGAATCGAGCACAAGATCGAACCGCCGGCCGAGTGCAAGGGCAACGGCTACGTCGCGAAGCGGTGCGACAAGATGCCGCGCGCGCTGTACGAAGCGATCGAGCTGGCGGCGAAGAGCAAAGCGGCCGTGGACATCTTCGGCCAGGACGTCGTGGATCACTACCTCAACGCGGCCCGCGTGGAACGCGACGCCTATGACGCCGCCGTCCATGCCTGGGATCGTGAGCGCTACCTCGAGCGCGGCTGAGGTCCGAGCTCTGAGGCCGCGGCCGGCCGGGCGAGCCGTCAGCGCTTCGGGGCGAGATACGAGGCAAGGCCCTCCGCCAGCGGCGTGAGCCGGCGGGGCAGGCGCTCATGGAGTGGCCCGGAGTCGACCTGCGCGGACTGCACGACGAAGTCGATTGCGTCCGGGGTCATGGGCGGCGACGGCAGCAGCGTCAGCGGCCGGGTGAGCAGCTTCATCAGCCTGGCCGGGACGTGGAGGATGAGCCGCCGCCGGCCCTGAGCGCGCAGCGCCTCCCGTATCACGACGTCCATCGTCAGAGTCTCCGGACCGCCCACCTCCAGAGTGGCGCCGGCCGCGGCTGGAGTCTGGAGCGCATCCGCGACCAAGCGACCCATGTCGTCGACGAAGAGGGGCGCCACCACCTGGCGACCGTTGCCTATCTGGGGCACGAACGGCAGCCACCGGGCGAAGCCGAGGAAACGGTTGAGCGACTTGTCGCCGGGTCCGTAGATCCAGCTCGGGCGGAAGATCGTGTACGGGATTCCGCTGCTCCGGACTGCCTCCTCGGCGCGCCACTTTGCCCGGAACCAGTGACGGGGAGCGTCCGGCGCGGCACCCGCTCCGGAGATGTAGACGAGGCGCCGGACCCCGGCGGCGCGGGCGGCATCCACCAGCGCCACAGTGCCGTCGGCGTCCACGCGCTCGAACGTCCGGCCGCGGCGCGGCGCCTCGATGGGCGAGTTGCGAAAGGCGAGGCTGATCACCAGGGCGTCGACGCCATCCAGCGCGGTCGCGAGCTCGTCAGGGCGCGCCACATCCGCCTGCCGGCGCTCGAAGGCCTCGGCGGGCGATTTGCCAGCATGCGCAGGCGGGCGATGCGATAGGACCACGACCCGATGGCCACGGCCGGCCAGGTCGCGCGCGATCGCACCGCCGACGAAGCCGGTGCCGCCGGCAACTGCCACGACCAAGCGGGGCAGCGTGACGGGTCCAGAACCCACCGTGCTCTCAGAGCTTGTCATCGTGGCTCCTTCCCTGAACACGATTTGCGTCACAGCCCGGAGCCGCGCCGTCGCTCGGAGCAGGACGGGCTCGAGCCCGGCCCAATCCCCGTAGGTTCCTGCCAAAGCTCTCACCTATTCCGCTGATGGCTACTATCCGCCACTTTGGCATCCGGCCCAACAGGTAGTTCTCCTGCTAGTCGTCCGACGGCGGCTGTTTGAGCGCGGAAATCGGCGGATTCGGCTCTCGCGGGCGGCGGATCTGGCCGGGGAGGGCGGCAGAGTCTGGATAACAGTCGCCCCGTGAATGGATGAGCGGTCGGGGCAGGCTGAGCGGGCGACGCCAATCGCTGGGCGACTCGCTGGCGACTGGATGAGGGATCGCTGCGATCGCCGGCGCACGCATCCGGCCATGACACTCGATCCAGGATAGCCTTTGGTGCGAGCCCGCCCTGGTCGATGAGTACGCGGTCGCACGGGGCAGGGCAGCCGGGAGGATCGGGGACTTGGACCTCATGTTGTCGTTCGGACGGGGCTTCGCCATCGGCTTCGCAATAGCGGCGGCCATAGGCCCGATCGGACTGCTGTGCATCCGGCGGAGCCTCGTGGAAGGCGCCCTGGTTGGTGCGGTCTCCGGCCTGGGCGCAGCCACGGCCGACGGCTTCTACGCCTCCATCGCCGCCTTCGGCCTCACCGTGGTGGCCGACCTGCTCGTGGGTGAGCGGCGTGTGCTGGGTGTCGTGGGCGGCTGCTTCCTGCTGATCCTGGCGGCGCACTCGTTGCTGCGTCCGGCGGTGGCGGCGGCCGATCGCCAGCCTCGCACGTTGCTGGCGGCCTATGCCACGACGGTGGGCCTCACGATCGCCAATCCGGCCACGATCCTCTCGTTCGCGGCAGCGTTCGTGGGCCTGGGTCTGGCCGGCCATTCGGCCCCGATCGCTGCGGCCCTCGTCCTGGGGGTCTTCTCCGGATCCGCGGCCTGGTGGATCATCCTGGCGGCCTCCGTGTCGGCCTTCCGGAGCCGCCTCGGGCCGGCCGGGCTGCGTCGTTTGGCGGCCGGTTCGTCGATCCTGATAGGCCTGCTTGGCGGCCTGGCTATCGCTGCCAGTCTCGCGGCTTGAGCGCTCCCCGAGCTGAGCTCGTCCGGGTGGCGCAACCGGGGCCCCGAGCGTCGGCGGCCGGGTAAGCTAGCGCCAGGCACGAGGCGGAGCGGCATCTCGTCCGAGCCGGCGCAGTGCCGAGCTCCAGGCACGCAGACAGGAGGCGCGACGATGCGGCTGACGGACAAGGTCTCCGTCATCACCGGGGCGGGGGGTGGGATGGGATGGGTGGCCGCTCTTCGGTTCGCCGCCGAGGGTTCTCGGGTCGTGGTCGCGGACAATCAGGAAGCTGCCGCCGAGGAGACCGTTCGGCAGATTCGCGCCGCAGGCGGTGAGGCCTGGCCGATCACCGTCGACGTCTCGGTCGAGGCCGACGCCAAGGCCATGATCGATCTGGCGATCGACAAGTGCGGCAAGCTCGACGTTCTCTACAACAACGCCGGGATCATGCCCGAGGACGACCATTCGGTCGTGGACACGCCCGTGGAAGCCTGGGACCGGGTCATGGCGGTCAACGTCCGGGGCGTCTACCTGGCCTGCAAGTACGCCATCCCGCGCATGGTCGAGCGCCATTCCGGATCGATCATCAACGTCTCGAGCTTCGTAGCGCTGCTCGGCTGCTCCGTTCCGCAGGACGCCTACACGGCCTCCAAAGGCGCGGTCCTGGCCCTGACGCGATCCCTTGCCGTTCAGTTCGCGCCGCAAGGCGTGCGCACCAACGCCATCCTGCCCGGGCCGGTGGAGACGCCGCTGCTGATGGACTGGCTCGTCAAGGATGCGAAGGCCAAGCAGATCAGACTGGCGCGCAACCCCACCGGACGGTTCGGCAAGTCGGAGGAGGTCGCTGCCCTGGCGGTCTATCTCGCCTCCGACGAATCGGCCTGGACGAATGGGGCTTCCCTGGTCATCGACGGGGGGATCAGCGTCAACTACTTCTGAGATCGACCGAACGACCGAACGACCTACATCCGATCCAAGGAGCCCGATTGAGGAGCGTCGATGGCCACTGAGTACAAGACGACCCAGACAGGTGTCAGGCCGGAAGACGTAGAGCCGGGCGATCTGGCAATCGGGCTCGACTTCGGAGGCAGCGGCATCAAGGGCGCCGTGGTCGATGTCGCCAGCGGCAGCCTGGTCGGCGATCGCCTGCGCACCCCTACTCCGCAGCCCTCCGTCCCGCGCGAGGTAGTGGCGGTGATGGACGGTCTGGTCCGGCGGCTGGCGTCGCCGTGGGATGCGCGCGACGGCGACGCGTTTCCGGTTGGCGTAGGCATCCCGTCCGCAATCCGGCATGGCGCCGCGGTCACGGCGGCCAACATCGATTCGGGCTGGCTCGGCTTCCCAGCCGAGCAGGAGATGAGCCTGGCCATGCACCGGATCGTGGCCGTCGGCAACGACGCGGACCTGGCGGGCCTGGCGGAGATGCGTCTTGGCGCCGGGCGCGACAAGCCCGGCCTGGTGATCGTGCTCACCATCGGCACCGGGATCGGCTCGGCGTTGTTCGTGGACGGCAAGCTGGTTCCCAACACCGAGATCGGCCACATGGAGCTGAAGGGCCGCGACGCCGAAGAGCGGATCTCGGAGGCGGCCCGGGATCGCCTGGGTCTGAGCTGGCAGGATTGGGCTCTCGGCCTGGACGACTACCTCCACGTGCTCGAACGGCTCTTCTGGCCGGATCTCTTCATCTTCGGGGGCGGCGCATCCAAGCGGGCCGAGAACTACCTGTCCTACCTGACGGTCAAGACACCCATCGCCCTGGCGTCATTCCGAAACAACGCCGGGATCGTGGGCGCCGCGCTGATCGCCCACGAGCGGCGCTCCCGAACCCCGGTCGCCATGGCCCGCGAGCCGTTCTCCTAGCGCAGTCGCGCTAGCCCGTCGCGTCCGCGCCGCGCAGCTCGCGCAGTCGCGCGACGCTGCCCGACACGACCAACGTCTCACCCACCCTAAGAATCCGATCGGCGGGCGGGTTGGCCTCGTAGCTGCGCTCGCCCTGGACGATCGCCAGCACGAAGACCCCGGAGTCGCGCAGAGCGCCCACGGTCATGCCATCGGTGGCGCCATCGATCGCGCCGCCCGCCACGACCTCGACTTCCTCCATGGAGAACGCCAGCTCCCCGTGGGACAGAGCTGCGTCGATGAAGTCGACGACGCGCGGCCGCGTCGCCAGCTCGGCCAGGCGATGGCCGGCCATCGTATAGGGTGAGACGACCCGATTGGCGCCCGCCTGGATCAGCCGACTCTCCGAGTCGGCGGTGTTGGCCCGGGCGACGACGAAGAGCCCGGGGTTGATGGCCCGCGCCGACAGGATGACGTAGACGTTGTGGGCGTCAGAGTCGATCGTGGTGATCAACCCGCGCGCCCGTTCGATCCCGGCTGCCCGCAGGGTGGCCTCCTCGGTCGCGTCGCCTTCGACTTCGAGGAAACCTTCGCGGCGCGCTCGGGCGAGAGATTCGGGCAGGATGTCGATGACCACGACCTTCAGGCCGGAATGGACCAGCTCGCGGGCGACGGTCAGGCCGACACGGCCGTAGCCGCACAGGATGTAGTGGTCCCGGAGCTTGCTCACCGCATCGGCCATTCGCTTTGCCTCCCGCCGTCCGCTCGTCGCTTCAACCACAAGGTACTCGGCCACGATCCCGACCGACCCGAAGATGATCCCGACCCCCGTCAACGCGAGGAGCATCGTCCAGACGCGGCCTGCCTCGGAGAGCGGCTGGACCTCTCGGAAGCCGACGGTCGTGAGCGTGATGACCGTCATGTACAGGGCGTCGAGGAGCCGCCAGCCTGGGTCGAGGACGAGGTAGCCGGCCGTGCCGACCGCGATGCAGCCGACGATGACGGCCAGCCATATCCGAACGTGGGTCGCCGTGATCGCCGCGGGCGCGAGGGGCGCCGCAGGTGCGATTAGCGCCGGCCGAGCCGGCCGGTGGGCACCCGTCAACCGCGATGCCGCGCCGTGCGCAACCGTCCCGCTGCGGCCTGGCCGGTCCGACTCGCCCACCGATTCCTCCCTGCGCTGGCAGATGGCGGGGCGATTCTAGTCGTGCGGGAGGGTGGCGGAGAGGCGACTACGCGGTGAAGTCGCCCATCGGCCGACGACAGCAGACGGTGGGGCCGGCGGGGTCGCCACCCGACTCGGCAGTGGCCACCCCTCCGGCCGCAGTTCTTTCCCAATTCACGCCATCCCGACATTGAGCAAGAACGTCAGCTGCCGGCGGACCCGCAGCGGCAGCTTGACGGACCTCCGCCCGCTCAGAATGCACCGTGGCCCGCTCAAGCGGTCGATTCGGGCCTCCCCGTGCCTCCGATGGCACCCGCGTGCGCCGCCACATCTTCTTGGCGAAGGTTGCGGGACACTCGGACGCTCTGAACGATTCGACCCAGCGTGACGTCGTCGGCCATGACCGGATGCTCTACCCCGCGTCTTGGCGGCGGCTTAACGGGGACTTGCCGATGCGGCAGGAACGTCCCATCCAAACCACTCTGCGGCGCGCGTATGATCGGGGCCGCAACAGGGTGCGCCCCGCGACGTCCGCCGAGCCCAAAGACCCGAGCCCCAACCCAGAGCCAGTCGCCCAAGCGAGGTGCCGCGATGTCCGACGAGAAGTCCGCCGCAGCCGCGACTCCCCCCACGCTCAGGATGATGATCGGAGGCGAGCGGGTCGCCGCGGCCAGCGGCGAGACCTTCGACATCGTGAGCCCCGTGACCGGCCAGACGATCGCCCGGGCGCCGAAGGGCGGCCAGCAGGACGTGGATCGCGCCGTCGCCGCGGCTCAGAAGGCGTTCGACGGAGAGTGGCGGACCTGGAGTCAGACCCGCCGCGGCCAGGCCCTCGGCCGCTTCGCGACGCTGATCCGCGATCATCTCGAGGAGCTCGCGGCCACGGAGAGCCGCAACATGGGCAAGCCCATCAGCTCGGCCCGTTGGGAGATCGGCGCCGTGGCCGACGTGATGGAGTACTACGCCGGCGCCGCGAACAAGATCATGGGCGAGACCATCCCCGTCTCCAAGCCCGGCTTCGACTTCACCCTGCGCGAGCCGATCGGCGTCGTGGGCCTGATCGTCCCCTGGAACTTCCCGCTCATGCTGGCCAGCTGGAAGATGGGCCCGGCTCTGGCCGCGGGCAACACCGCCATCCTCAAGCCCGCCAGCTATACGCCCCTGACCGCGATCCGCGTCGCCGAGCTGGCCCTCGAAGCGGGCTTCCCCGCCGGCGTGCTCAACGTCGTGACCGGGCCCGGCGCCACGGCCGGCGCCGCCATCGCGGCACATCCCGGCATCGGCAAGGTCGCCTTCACCGGAGAAACGGCCACTGGGCAGGAGATCATGCGGCTGGCCGCCGGCAACGTGAAGAAGATCAGCCTCGAGCTTGGCGGCAAGAGCCCCAACGTCGTCTTCGCGGATGCGGACGTCGAGCGCTTCGCCGCCGAGTCGCCCTACTCCGTCTTCGACAACTGCGGCCAGGACTGCTGCGCCCGCTCCCGCATCATCGTCGAGCGCTCCGTCCACGACCGCGTCGTGGAGCTGTTCTCCGCGGCCACTCTCAAGGTCAAGGTGGGCGACCCGAACGACCCGGCCACCGAAGTCGGCACGATGGTCAGCTTCCGCCAGCGCGAGACCGTCCTCGACTACGTTCGGATTGGCCGCGAGGAGGGCGCGCGGGTGGTGGTCGGAGGCGGGATCCCCGGTGGACCGGCGTACGCGCAGGGCGCCTACATCCAGCCGACCGTGTTCGATGGGGTTCGATCGGACATGCGCATCGCCCAGGAGGAGATCTTCGGGCCCGTCGTGGTGATCATCCCGTTCGATACCGAAGAGGAGGCCGTCCGACTGGCGAACGCGACTCCGTTCGGTCTGTCGGGCTCGATATGGACGCGCGACATCGGCAAGGCAATCCGGACGGCGCGCGGCATCCAATCGGGCGTCCTGTCGGTCAACTGCAACTCGAGCGTCCACACCGAGGCCCCGTTCGGCGGCTACAAGATGTCCGGGATCGGGCGTGAGAACGGCATGCACGCCTTCGAGCAGTACACGCAGATCAAGAACGTCTACGTCCACCTGGGCTAGTCGACCACGCCGGACGGCGGGCGATCGAACCGGACTGCCCGACCTTCACGGCGTCTGGTTCTTGCCGAATTCACATCAGGACGGCGTTGAGCAAAGGTCGCGCCCTGCGATCGCCAAGAAACGCAGCAATGACGCGCCAGACGCCACAGACAGAGCCCGGAAAGGTCCGAATCGACCGTCTGAGCGAGTTCGACGGGCCTCAGCGGCCTGCGGAGGCTCATCGGACCACCTCTGTACGTTGGCGGAAGAGGAATCGTTTGCTCAACGTGGCCGTAGTGTGAATTAGGAAAAGACGGCCGGCGGGGGCTGCGGCCGGTGCGGGGAGCGAACCGAACGCACTGCGGCCACCCATGACGAGTTCGGCTGCGGCAGTCGGTGGACTCTACCGGCCTGACACTGCTGCGCCGCGCCCCGCAGCCCGCCCCAACCTCACGCAAGCGCACCAGACCGAACGAATGCCACTTCGTCTGTAATGCCATCGTCCCATTTGCGTTATGTCTCTGGTGGCCGAGACTCTTGTCGGCGACCCACGCATTAGAGGTGCGGCGAAATGGCGAGTGGGCAGACTCCCCGCCGGCGGCGTTCCGGCCGCGCGGACGAACCGGCCGCGGCCAAATCCTCGAAAGACGAAACCCGCCCAGCCTCACGAGCCCACGTCCGCGGCCTCCGCCGCCTCTGCCGCTGCCGTAGCCGCGGTCAGCGCCGCGATCGCAGCCTCCGCTGCCACGAACGCCACCCGCGCTGCCACGAACGCCACCCGGGCCGCCACGAAGGCCGCTCAGGCCGCGAACGTCGCAAAGGCGGCGGAGGCGGCGACCCCCGCGGCCGTGCCCACCGCTGCGGCCGTACGCCGCCCCGCGGCAGCACGCCGCTCCGCGGCCGTGCCCGATGCATCGGCAGTGCCCGCGCTACCCGCCGTGGCGCCACTCCCCGCTGAGACTGCCGCGCGCCGCCCCAAGTCAGAGCGCCGCCCCGCGGCCGTGCCCGATGCATCGGCAGTGCCCGCGCTCCCCGCCGTGGCGCCACTCCCCGCTGAGACGGCTGCGGCGCCGCTCTTCGCCGACGAGTCCTCCGAGGCTCCGCTTCCAGCGTTCGCCACCACGGCCCCAGCCGCCACGGCCGCAGCCGCCACGGCCGAGCCGGGACCAACCGCCGCCCCGACCGAAGAGCCGGAGCCCTACCGGCCGGTCGTGGAGCCGCTCTTCTCCAACGAGGGAATCGTCCGCTGGTCCATGGCCAATCACAAGAGCTGGCGCGCGCGGCTCCGCACGCTGGTGGCCGGTGCGGTCGCGGCGCTGGTCACCGCGGGAATCGCCTTCGCGCACAACCCCGGGGCACGTTTCGCGGCTGCCAGGTCGAACATCGGCCACTCGTTCAGCCACTTCTCCGACACCCGCGTCTTCGCGTGGCTGGCCATGGCCGCTCTGGGCATCCGCACCGGCCTGGTCTGGCTGGGCGCCGCGGTGGCCGTCGTCGTCGTGCCGATCGCGCTCGGCATCGGGCGCATCGTGTCCCCACCGGTCTCCGTGGCCACCCGCTGGCTGCAGGGCGGCAGGCTCGTGAGTGTCGACTTCGACGAGTACGACAACGAACGAAAGAAGCGCCGCTTCTCGCCGTTCTGGCTCGCGTTCACCGGCTGCTATGTGCTGCTGGCGATTGTCATCGCCGTCAATGTCGTCTTCAGCGCCGGACCTTCAACCTCAAACGACCCGATCGACATCGTAAATGCGGCGACCCCGACAGCCACGGGAACGTTGGCGTCCAGTGCGCAAGCCAGCTCCGCTGGAAACGTTCAGCCCGGCAAGTCCACTCCGGGCGGCGCGGTGGTCATCCCGGGTCCGACGACCGCGCCAACGCCGGTCCCCACTCCCATCCCCACGGCCGCCGGCTCCGCTCCGAAGGGCACGCCGACTCCAACTCCCAGGGGCACGCCGACTCCAACTCCGGTGCGCACTCCGACTCCCGCTCCTACGCCGCCCCCCGCTCCCACGCCGAC
>JBEKPL010000056.1:0-16832 GCA_049520815.1 Candidatus Limnocylindrales bacterium | reverse complement strand
GACGTTGAGGCGGGCCGTACGATGCGCCACGAGAGTCTCCTTCGGTTTCGAGCTTCGACAACCCGAACCCTGCGGGGAGACTCTCGTTTGTCAACAACGTGTGTGGGGACTACAGCTAGGGTCGACCCTCACGAGTCTGCCGCAGGGGAGCGCCCGCGGCGTGTCCTATCCGCCCAACCCCGACTAGACTCGTACTCACCATGAAGCCGCTTCGCGTCGCCCTCGCTCAGCTGGCACCACGACTGGGAGTGCTCGAGGAGAACCTCGCTCGCCACACCACGCTGCTCGCCGAAGCCAGGGACGCCGGCGCCGGCCTGGTCGTCTTCCCCGAGCTCGGCCTGACCGGCTACCAGCTGCAGGATCTGGCAGCCGAAGTGGCGATGCGCCGGGACGACCGGCGCCTCCTCGATCTGGCAGCGGAGACGAAGGACTGCTCGGCGATCGTCTCGTTCGTGGAGGAGGCGGACGATCATCGGCTGTTCATCGCCGCGGCGCTCCTGGAGGACGGCGAGGTCCGCTTCCTGCACCGCAAGCTCTTCCTGCCGACGTACGGCCTCTTCGACGAGCGCCGGTTCTTTGCCGCCGGGGACCGGCTGCGAACGGTGGAATCGCGCCTCGGCCTCCGCCTCGGGATAGCCATCTGCGAGGACTTCTGGCACCTGGCCGTCCCGGAGACCCTGGCCCTCGACGGCGCGCAGGTACTGATCAACGTCTCCTCGTCTCCCGGACGGGACCTGGCCGCGATCCACGAGGTTGGGCTGGGCACGGCAGTCTCGTGGCAGACGCTGATGCGGACCTACGCCCAGCTGACCACGAGCTTCACGATCTTCTGCAACCGCGTCGGCATGGACGAGACGATCAGCTTCTGGGGCGGGTCGGAGGTCATCTCCCCGAGCGGCGAGGCGCTCCTCAGCGCGCCCCTCTTCGACGAGGGTCTGTACTTCGTGGACGTGGAGCTCGGGGACGTCCGACGCGAGCGGATCGGGCTGCCGCTGCTGCGTGACGAGCGGCCCGAGCTCCATTTGCGGGAGCTGCGCCGCATCCTGGCCGAACGGACGGACGTGACGATCGAGGAGGCCAGCGAGCCGCCCGCCGGGCCACGATCGAAGCCCAAGGCTCGAGACGACAAGCCGAGGGCGCGGGGCCGAAAGCCCAAGGCCCGATGAGCCGCGACGCGAAGGCCGGGCCCACCGCGCCGGCGGAGACGTCGAGCCGGCTTTTCGAGCTGCCGCCCGAACTGGCCATCGATACCGAAGTCGCCCGTCGGGTGACGGTCGAATTCATTCGGAACCAGCTCCGCCAGGCCGGCTTCGAGCGAGCGCTGCTGGGGCTCTCGGGCGGTATCGACTCGGCCCTGGTGGCCTTCCTCACCGCCGAGGCGATCGGGCCGGAGCGTCTGTTGTGCGTCTCGATGCCGTTTCGGGCCTCCTCGGCGGGTTCCGTCGACGACGCCCGAACGGTCGTCGAACGGCTGGGCTGCGCCAGCGAGCTGATCGACATCAGCTCCATGGTGGACGGCTACTTCGGGCGGGAGCCGGAGCCCGGAGCGGCGGGGATCGAGGGCCTTGAGGCAAGTCAGCTGCGTCGGGGCAACTTCATGGCTCGCCTGCGGATGTGCGTGCTGTACGACCGGTCGGTCACGTGGGGCGGGTTGGTCGTGGGCACCGGCAACAAGACCGAAGCGCTGATCGGCTACACGACCCTGTTCGGGGATTCGGCTTGCGCCTTCAACCCGATCGGGGACCTGTACAAGAGCCAGGTCCGCCAGGTGGCGGCGGCGGTCGGCGTACCCGAGCAGATCATCCGCAAGGCGCCCTCGGCCGACCTGTGGCCCGGCCAGACCGACGAGGCCGAGGCCGGCTTCACCTACCCGGAGCTCGATCGGCTCCTCTTCTGGATGATCGACAAGCGCCGCACGGACGAGGAGCTGGTGGCGATGGGCTTTCCGCCGGCGGCCGTGGAGCGGGTGAAGCGGCTGGTCGCGACGTCAGAGTTCAAGCGCCAGGTGCCGCCCGTTGCGAAGCTCGGGCCGCGGACCACCGGCGTGGACTACCTGTACCCGCGGCGGCGACCGGGCTCGGCCCGGCGATGACCGAGGGTTCGGCGGCGGGCGCCCCGGAAGCGGCCTCGGGCGGGCGTCTCTTCGTCGTCGCGACTCCGATCGGAAACCTGGGAGACGTCACGTACAGGGCGATCGAGGTGCTGCGGGCGGTGCCTCTCGTCGCGGCGGAGGACACGCGCCTGACACGGCGGCTTTTCGCCCGCTACGAGATCGCCACTCACCTGGTGAGCTACCACGCCCGCAGCGGGTCCGGCCGGGAGCTCGAGCTGCTGGCGCACCTTCGATCGGGGCGCGATCTGGCCCTGGTGACGGACGCGGGCACCCCTCTGGTCAGCGACCCCGGTGGCGAGCTGGCATCGACCTGGGCCGCGGAGGGCGGCCTCGTCGTGCCCATCCCCGGCGCATCGGCGGTCCTGGCCGCCTTGGTGGCGAGTGGCCTGGCCGCGGCCCGGTGGACGTTCGAGGGGTTCCTGCCCCGCAGCGGACGTGGACGGCGCGAGCGCCTGGCCAGGATCGCAGCCGACGAGCGGGCCTGCGTCATCTACGAGGCCCCATCCCGCGTGGCCGATACCCTCGCCGACCTGACCACGGCCGCAGGAGCGGAGCGCCGGGCGGCCGTATGCCGCGAGCTGACCAAGCTCCACGAGGAGGTCGTGAGGGGTCCGTTGGGCGAGCTGGCGGCGCGTGCCGCCGCGGGAGAGATCACTCTGCGCGGCGAGTTCGCCGTCGTGGTCGAGGCGATGACCGCCGCCGCAATGGCGGCTCGAATGCGCACGGCCGCTCCAACCATAGGCCAGGGGCGGGCCGAGGTTGCCCGCCTCGTCGCGTCCGGAATCAAGCGCTCGGACGCCGTCCGTCGGGTGGCCGTCTCGACCGGCCTGGACCGGCGCGAGCTGTACCGCCCGGACTGACCTATGTCGCGGCGCCTGGCCGCGCATCGGGCGAGGGGGTGTGCCGGTCTGCTGGCTGCTATCCGGACCGGCCGGCCCACGGGAGCCTGCACGCCTGGTAGGCTAGGTCGGGAGCACTTCTGAAGGGGTTACCGAGTGTCGTTTCTGGGATGGCATGCCAGGACGAGGGTAGTCGCCGGCGTGGCCATGCTCTTGTCGATCAACGCCGGGCTGGTCGCTGCCTCTCTCCCCATGGACCCATCTTGGGTTGGGGGGAGTTCCCCGAGCATTGCTGCGGCCTCGGCCGGGGCCGCCGGGACCCACGATGGCATCGCTGCCGGGTCGAGCCCGAACGGCTCGATTGCCATCTTGCCCACACCCCCGCCGACGCCTACGGCAATACCGGCGGTCACACCAACACCGGCGCCGACGCCAGTGCCGGCGTCAACGGGGCTGCCGCAGCTCATGACCCCACCCGGACTCGACATCCCCACGCCACTACCGACGCCCAAGCCACCCCCGACGCCGATTCCGTATCGCGAGTACCACGTACCGATCCTGATGTACCACCGCGTTGTGCCCACTGCGGAGGCCGGGGACTCCGCGCCCGGCCTGGTCGTGTCACCCGAGCTCTTCTCGGCGCAGATGCAGGCCCTGTACGAGGCGGGCTGGCGCACCATCACGCTGCGGGATCTCGCGGAAGCGATGCGGGACGCGCAGACCCTACCGCCCCGGACCTTCGCCATCACCTTCGACGACGGCTGGAGCGATGGCTACGACTACGCCTACCCGATCATGCAGAAGTACGGCTACGTCGGCGTCTTCTTCGTCGTATCCGGCCGCATCAACCAGCCGGGGGCCATGACCTCGACGCAGCTTCTCGAGCTCGAGGCAACCGGCAACGAGATCGGCAACCACACCGCGGATCATCTCTCGCTTTCGACGCTTACACTCCAGCGCGCCAAGGAGGAAATCGAGGCCGGGTCGGCGCAGATCGCCCAGGTGATCCACAGGCGCCCAACCTCGTTGGCCTATCCGATGGGCGGCGTCGCCGACTACGTCGTGCAGGCCGTCAGCGAGTGCGACGGGCTCGAGATCGCGGTGACCACCCACTGGGGCGTGACCGAGAGCTGGCTCTACCGCCTGGCAGCGCCGCGCGTCAGGGTCTCGCCTTCCACCGGGCCGGGAGCTCTCGAGCATGAGC
This sequence comes from Candidatus Limnocylindrales bacterium, assembly GCA_049520815.1. GTDB lineage: Bacteria > Chloroflexota > Limnocylindria > Limnocylindrales > CSP1-4 > Fen-1039. The sequence continues at coordinate 12,676 of JBEKPL010000056.1, read as the reverse complement.
TGACGGTGTGGACTGGGCTCTAGGCCGCGCGAGGCGCCGGACGACGAGCCGGGTGGGGCGCCGCGCCGTGGGGGGCAGCAGACGGCGCCCCGTGGGAGCTACGCCAGGACGAGGGTTTGCTCGTCCTCGCTCGTGGTTTCGGCGCGTGCCTCCTCGACGGACTCGTCCGCCGAATCGGCCGTGACGACGGAATCGCCGCCGGCCGGTCCCGACTCGGCAGTGCCGGCGGCCTGGCTGGCGAGCGACTCCGCCTCGTAGTCCCGCTTGCGGCGGCCGGAGAGCATCTCGACCGTGGTGGCCACGACCTCCGTCTTCCAATGGCGCGTGCCGCGGTCGTCATCCCACTGCCGGGTCTGCAGGCGGCCCTCGATGGCGACCTGCTGGCCCTTGCCGAGGTACTGGCCACAGACCTGGGCAAGGCGGTCCCAGACGACGACGTTGTAGTATTCGGCATGCTCCTTGCCGTTGCCCCGGAACTCGTTCGTGGCCACTCCGAAAGTGGCCACGGATGAACCGCTGGCGAGCGATCGCAGCTCCGGATCGCGAGTCAGACGGCCGGTAAGAAGGACCTTGTTCACGGTCCCAATCTCCTTCTGCGACGCCACCTGCGGCGGCGCCCTGCGTGACGGCGGGTGATCGAACCCTACGCGTCGATCCTTGGCGCCTGCTTATCGGCGGCTTATGTCGGCCGGCTGATGCCGCTTCCGGACGCAAGGCCCTGTCGCGCTGTGCTCCGGGGCCGGCGCCCGGTCGAGGGGGGACTATGCTGGACGCGGAAAGAGCGGTCCGGAGGCATGCGCGGTCCCAGGGGGCCCTGCCGGCTCTCGGCTTGGGGTCGTGATTCCGGCCGCTGTCCTCGGGACGATCCGCGCCGCGTGCCTCCGGCGACGCGCCCCAGGGCCCGGGTATGCTGGCCAAGGCCGTGCCACCGTCGTGACGCGCGCGTCTCGGAGGAAATCGAAGTGACTGCAGGGCGGGGAGTCGCGTCTCGCATCGGCCGTTCGGCAATGCTCTGCGCCGGGCTGATCCTTGGCGCGGCGTGCTCCTCTGGCGGCGCCACGCCCACCCCTGCCGGCTCTGGCGGAAGCAGCCCGGTCGCCACGATAGCCGCACCGGCGACGGCGACTGCCATCGCGTCTTGTGCCTGCGCGACCCCCGTTCCGTCGGGGACGGTCGTGGCCTGGGGCGACGACAGCTCCGGCCAGACCGACGTTCCGGCCGGCCTGACCGGCGTCGTGGCCGTAACCGCCGGTGACGAGTTCAGCGTGGCCCTCAAGTCGGACGGGACGGTCGTGGCCTGGGGCGCCAACGACGTCGGCGAGACCAGCGTCCCGGCCGGCGCCAACCTGATCAAGGCCATTTCGGCGGGCAGCGCGTTTGCGCTCGCCCTCACATCGACCGGCGAAGTCATCGGTTGGGGCGACGACACATACGGTCAGGTCACGGCCGCGGCGAAGCTCACGAGCGTGGTGCAGATCTCGGCCGCCGGCTCGCACGGTCTGGCTCTCGAGTCCGACGGGACCGTCGTGGCCTGGGGCGGGAATGCAAACGGCGAGACGGACGTGCCGGCGGGCCTGAAGGACGTGGTCCAGGTTTCGGCCGGCTACGACTTCAGCCTGGCCGTGAAGTCGGATGGGACTGTCGTGGCCTGGGGCGACAAGACCGTGACCGACCGGCCGAGCGGAGTGACCAATGTCCCAGCCGGACTCGCCGGCGTCTCCGGGGTCTCGGCGGGCTATTACCACAATCTCGCTCTCAAATCGGCTGGCACGGTCGTGGCCTGGGGGACCAACGATTCAGGGCAGACCACCGTGCCGGCCGGACTGGGCAACGTCGTGGCGGTCGCTGCCGGAGGCAACTTCAGCCTGGCCCTCAGGTCGGACAGAACGGTCGTTGCCTGGGGCGGCAACGATTCGGGGCAGACCACGCTGCCGGCCGGTCTATCGAATGTGATCGCCATCGACGCCGGAGGCAGTCACGGCCTGGCCGTGGTCGGTCACCCATGAGCGCCCAGGGTGCGACTACCCTGAGGGAACGATGACCCGCATCATGGCTCGGCTGGCCAATCGGGCGCCTCTGGACCTGGCGAGCCTGGACGAGAGGGCGTTGCTGGGTTGCATAGACCACTCCGTCCTCCGCCCCGAGCTGACCCGCGCCGAGGTGGAGGCGGCGATCGATGTCGCAATCGAGTGGCAGACGGCGACCGTCTGCTGCCGGCCGGCTGATCTCGAGCTGGCGGTGCAGAGGCTGCGTGGCACCGAGATCGGTCCGACGACCGTCATCGGCTTCCCGCACGGGGCCCATTCTTCGCAGATCAAGCAGAGGGAAGCTCTCCTGGCCGTGGATCAGGGCGCCGTCGAGCTGGACGTGGTGGTCAACATCGGAGCGCTTCGAGGCGGCGATCTCCGCTTCGTCCGCGACGAGCTGGCGAACCTCTGCTACGCGGTCGCCCCGACCCCAGTCAAGGTGATCCTGGAGACCGCGTACCTGACTCCGGAGCAGGTTGAGGCCGGGTGTCGGGTCGTCGTGGAAGCGCGGGGTGCCTTCGTCAAGAACGGAACCGGCTACTCGCCACGGGGCGCCGAGGCGGGCGAGATCGCCCTCATGCGCCGCGTCGTGGGCGAGCGTGTGGGAGTCAAGGCCGCCGGCGGCGTGCGGACGTTGGATGCGATGCTCGCCATGCTGGCGGCGGGCGCGTGCCGGGTTGGGGCAACCGCCACGGCCGCCATCGGAGCGGAGTGGCGGAGTCGCGGCCCCGAAGCTCTGGTCGCGGCGATGGCCGCGCGACGCGAGGGAATCTAGATCGGGAGTGGGGGCACCATGTCGGTTCCTGATAGACGTCTGCGACGCGAACTCAGCAGCCGCCCTCGACCAGGCGGTGGTCGAACCCAATGTCGCTGGCGCGGATGTGGTTCAGTGCAACTACGCAGCCGCAAGTGCGAACGGCAGAGTGATTGTCGTGGGGGAGGCTCTCACCCCAGACAACCCAGCGATGGGAGGCACCTGGGTGGCGTACATGGCAACCTTCCAGTGGACACAGCTGTGAGCCCGGACGTGGACGGGTCGACCTTCGATGGACGCATGCTGCCCTTCACCCATCACATGCCGCGAGCGCTCGCGCCGGTCTTGCGAGCGATAGCCCTGGGCCTTGCGGGCCTCATCGCGGCGGTGGCCGTCGCGGGTTGCTCCAGCGATGGCAGCTTCAGCCAGACCGGCTCCATGACCAGTGCCCGTGAGGGCCAGACCGCGACCCTCCTACCAGACGGCCGGGTGCTCATTGCGGGAGGCCTAGGCGGTTCGGGACCCGTTGCCTCAGCCGAGTTGTACGACCCCAAGACCGGCACCTTCGGCCCGACGGGCCAGATGACTACCACTCGTGCCTTCGCGACCGCAGCGCTTCTGACTGATGGTCGCGTTCTCATCGCCGGAGGCTGGGACGCGTCCACGGCTCCGCGGACGAGCGCAGAGCTGTACGATCCCAAGTCCGGGACGTTCAACCCGACGGGCTCGATGACTGCCGCCCGTTCATTCGGGGTCGCGGTCCTTCTCTCTGATGGACGCGTCTTGATCACCGGCGGCCACAACGGCTCGGGCGCTCTCGCCTCGGCAGAGTTGTTCAGCTCGGCGACTGGCACCTTCAGCGCCACCGGCGCGATGACCACCGCTCGGCATGAGCACACCGCCACGTTGCTACCGGAGGGCAGAGTCCTCATCGCGGGAGATCGGGCCTCAGCTGAGTTGTACGACCCCAAGTCCGGCACCTTCAGCCCGACCGGCTCGATGGCCGAAGCTCCGGACTTCGCGACCGCGACGCTCCTCTCGGACGGCCGTGTCCTCGTCGCCGGAGGCGCGGAGGGGAATGGCAGTGTCGCTTCAGCCGAGTTGTACGACCCCAAGTCCGGCACCTTCAGCCCAACAGGCTCGATGGCTACTGCTCGCTCACATCATACCGCCACCCTGCTCGCCGACGGCCGCGTGTTGATGGTGGGAGGCTTTGACGGGTCGAGGTGCATCGCGACAGCCGAACTGTATGACCCGACGACGGGCACCTTCGGGAAGGCCGGCTCGATGGCTACGGCCCGCGCCAACCATACTGCTACCCGGCTCTCCGACGGCCGCGTCCTCATCGCAGGAGGGAACACCGAGGGCATCGAAGGGCCCAATCTGGAGCACGTACCTGAGATCGCCTCGGCCGAGTTGTTCCAACCGTAGGCCTATCGGACCTTCTCGCCTTCTGCAGACGGTCGGGTGGCCGGTGCTTCATCGGTGACCGGGGGCCGCTGGTGCCGCCCGCGACAGCTAAGGTCCGGCCCCTGCCGCCTGCTATACTGCCGAGGTCCGGGGTCGGAGGACCCCCGGATCCCAGGAACCACACGTCGTCAAGGAGTGCACGTTGCCCCAGGAAGGCGTGCAGTTCGCCCCGTGAGACGAACCACCACCTTCGCTCCCCCAGGAGCCGCCGCAGCTCCCACGGAGGGGCAGTCTACCCAGGTCCCCGGCCGGTCGGCCGAGGGCCTTTTGGTTTCCCGGGTATCCGTGCGCCGGGTCCTCGTAACGGGACAGCGAGGGGATGACCGATGACCGCGACCGTGATCGTCGGCCTGCAGTGGGGCGACGAGGGCAAGGGCAAGACCACCGACTTCCTGGCCGAGGACGTCACCGCGGTCGTCCGTTACCAGGGCGGCGACAACGCCGGCCACACCATCATGCTCGGTGAGGAGGTCTTCAAGCTCCACCTCGTTCCCTCGGGCGTGCTCTACCCGCACATCACCCCCATCATCGGCAACGGCGTCGTGGTCAATCCGGCCACACTGATCGCCGAGCTGGAGATGCTGGCCTCCCGCGGCATCGAGGTGGAGCGGGTGCGCGTCTCCAGGCACGCCCACGTGATCATGCCCTACCACGTCGCCCTGGACGGAGCGATGGAGGCCCGCCTGGCCAGCGCCGCGGTCGGGACCACACGGCGCGGCATCGGGCCGGCCTACGCCGACCGGGCCTGGCGGATCGGGATCCGGATGGAGGACCTGCTCGACGGTCCGGCGCTGCGCAGCAAGCTGGCCCGCATCCTGCCCGAGAAGAACGCCACGCTGCAGCGCCAACATCGCGTCGAAGGTTTCGATCTCGAGGAACTGGTTGGGCTGGCGACCGAATGGGGCCGCCGCCTCGAGCCTCACCTTGCCGACACGACCCAGCTCGTCCAGCAGGCCCTCGGGCGCGGCGAGCACCTTCTGTTCGAGGGCGCGCAGGGAGCACTGCTGGACCTGGACCACGGCAGCTACCCGTTCGTGACCTCATCCAATCCGATCGCCGGTGGGGCTTGCACGGGCGGCGGCATCGGGCCGCTCCAGGTAGATGAGGTCATCGGCGTGATGAAGGCCTACGCCACTCGCGTCGGGGCCGGTCCGTTCCCCACGGAGCTGAACGACGAGATCGGCGATGGAATCACCGAGCGCGGCCGCGAGTTCGGGACCACCACCGGCCGCCGTCGCCGGGTCGGCTGGTTCGACGCCGTGCCGCTCCGCTATGCCGTGGCCGTGAACAGCGTCAGCTCGATCATGCTCAACAAGATCGACATCCTGTCCGGTCTGGACGAGGTCCTGATCTGCATGGCCTATGAGGTCGACGGCAGGCGAGTCGACTGGTGGCCGTCCGATGCCGACGTCCTGGCGCGGGCGACGCCGATCTACGAGCGGTTCCCGGGCTGGACCGAGCCGCTGCACGATTGCCGCTCCATGAGCGACCTGCCGGAGAACGCCCGGCGGTACGTCGACGCCGTCGAGAGGCTCTCCGGCGCCCCGATTTGCCTCGTGTCGGTGGGGCCGGAGCGACACCAGACCATAGAGCGGAAGGCCCGGCCGCTGCGACCCCGCCCCCCCGCGTTGGCCCCGGCGGCGGCCTCGTCCGTGGCTCCGGCAGAACCGTGAGCCCGCACGGGACCTCCGGCCGGAGCGCCGCGGGTCGCGGCCCCAGGCGCGTGCTCGTCCTGGGCGGCGGCGGCCGCGAACATGCGCTCGTCTGGAGCCTCGCCCGGGAGGCCGGCGTGACCGCGGTGATCGTGGCTCCCGGCAGCGACGCCATCGCCACCGAGGACAAGGTGCGCTGTCTCCCAGCTGTGTCGCCGCTGGACCCGGCCGCGGTCGTTGGCCTCGCCACGGCCGAGGACGTGGATCTGGTCGTCGTCGGGCCGGAGGCGCCGCTGGCGGCCGGGGTGGCGGACGCGCTGATGGGCGCCGGCGTGCCGGTCTTCGGGCCGAGCAGGGCCGCCGCGCGGATCGAGTGGAGCAAGTCCTTCTGCCGGGACGTGGCTGCCGCGGCCGGAGTCCGGATGGCTCGAGGTCGCGACTTCACGGCCCTGGAGCCGGCTCTCGCGTTTGCCCGGGACCTGGCTGGTGCGCACTGGTCCCGCGGCGTCGTCGTCAAGGCGGACGGCCTCGCGGCCGGCAAGGGAGTGACCGTCTGCGACGACTACACCACCGCGGAGAGGGCGCTGAAGACGCTCTTCGCGAACCTGCCCCCGGCCGGGGCCGGGGCGGCAGGGGAGACCGGGGCCGGGGCGGCAGGGGAGACCGGGGCCGAGGCGGAAGGGGCAGCCCGGGCCGAGCCGGCCCAGCCGGTGGTGGTGCTCGAGGAGCGGCTATTCGGCGCCGAGGCCAGCCTCATCGCGCTGTGCGACGACCACGCCGCGCTGGCGTTGCCGCCGGCGCGCGACCACAAGCGGCTTCTCGACGGTGACGAAGGCCCCAACACCGGCGGCATGGGCGCCTACAGCCCCGTCCCGGACTTGCCCGAGAGTCTCTGCGCCACCCTCGTGGACGTGGTCCACCTGCCGATCCTGGCCGAGCTGGCCCGGCGCGGTGCACCGTTCCGCGGCGCGCTCTACGCCGGCCTGATGCTCACGCCAGAGGGCCCGGTTCTGATCGAGTGCAACGCCAGGTTCGGCGATCCCGAGGCGCAGGCCTTGCTGCCCCGGCTGGCGGTGCCGCTGGGGCCGCTTCTGCTGGGCGCCGCACGGGGGGATCTGGCCGCGGCGATGGCCGACCTGGGGCTCCACGGCCGCGTGCTGCCGACTACCGGCGACGCCGCAGTGGCGATCGTGATGGCGGCGGCCAACTACCCTGAGACGCCGCGCAAGGGCGACACGATCACGGGTCTGGAGGAGGCCGCTCGTGCCGGCGCCACGATCTTCCACGCCGGCACGGTGCGTGAGCCGGACGGGCAGTTCCGCACGAACGGCGGGCGCGTGCTTTCGGTCGTGGGCCTCGGGGCCGGCATCCCGGCCGCACGCCAACATGCCGAGAGGGCCGCGGCGCTGATCGGCTGGCAGGGGATGCAACGCCGCCACGACATCGCGGCCAAGCTGCCGCCAGCCGCGGATCCGCGGACCGCCGTTGAGTCGCCGTCGCCGATCTCGGCCACGGGCTGGGGCGGCACCGGAGGCAGGGCATGATCCCGCGCTACACACTGCCCGAGATGGGGGCCCTCTGGACGGACCAAGCCCGCTTCGAGGGGATGCTGCGCGTGGAGATCGCCGTGGCTCGCGCCCAGGTTGCCCGCGGCACCGTACCTGCCGGGGCGCTCCGCGCCATCGAGGCCCGCGCCAGAGTCGATGTCGATCGCATCGCCGAGATCGAGAGGACGACCGACCACGACGTCATCGCCTTCGTCAGCCAGGTTGCCGAGACGGTGGGGGAGGAAGGCCGGTACCTCCACCTCGGCCTGACGAGCAGTGACGTCATCGACACTGCCCTCGGCCTGCAGCTCGGGGCGGCCGGCCGGCGCTTGGTGGCCGACTGCGACGGCCTGATTGCAGCCCTGGTCGCCCGCGCCCGAGCGGAAGCCGGCACGGTGATGATGGGCCGGACGCATTCGGTCCACGCCGAGCCGACGACGCTCGGCCTCAAGATCGCCGGCTGGGCCTTCGAGCTCGACCGCGACCGAGCCCGCCTGACCGCCGCGGTCGACGACGCGGCCACCGGCAAGATCTCCGGGCCTGTCGGCACCTACAGCCACCTCGACCCCGATCTGGAAGAGGAAGTGCTGGCCGATCTCGGCTTGCACCGCGACGCGATCTCGACGCAGATCGTGCAGCGCGACCGCCACGCGGCGCTCGTCGCGGCCATCGCCGTCACCGGTGGCAGCCTGGAACGGATCGCCACGGAGATCCGCAACCTCCAGCACACGGAGATCGGCGAGCTGATGGAGCCGTTCCGGGCGGGGCAGAAGGGCAGCTCGGCGATGCCCCACAAGCGCAATCCGATCCTGTGCGAGAGGATCGCCGGCATGGCCCGCCTGCTACGCGGCTACGCCGCCACGGCCCTCGAGAACCAGCCGCTCTGGCACGAGCGCGACATCAGCCATTCCAGCGCCGAGCGCGTGCTGCTCCCCGACGCCACGATCCTGCTCGACTACATGCTGGTCAAGACGCGCGGCTTGATAGAGCGGCTGGTCGTCCGGCCGGACCGGATGCGCGAGAACATCGAGCGAGGTCTGGGCCTCCACTGCAGCAGCCGCGTCCTGCTGGCCCTGGTCGAGGAAGCCGGTCTCTCGCGCGAGGAGGCGTACGCCCTTGTACAGCGGTGCGCGCTGCGAGCCGCCGACGAGCGCCGCCAGCTGCGCGACGTCCTCGCCGCCGATCCCGAGGTTGCCGCCCGCATCTCCGACGAGGCTCTGACCGCATGCTTCGACGAGAGCCACTTCCTGCGCAACGTGGCCACGGCCATGGCTCGCCTGGACGGACTCGTGCCCGCCGGAAAGGAGGCCGCCGATGTCGCCCGCTGACCAGACCCTCCAGCCTGAACGGCCCGGCGATCCGCGCGCTGCCGGCCACAGCCTGGCCGGCTCGGGTGGCTTCGTGCGATCCGGCAAGGTGCGCGATCTCTTTGAGGTCGACGATCGCCTGCTGATGGTGGCCAGCGACCGTCTCTCCGCCTTCGACGTGGTCCTGCCGACTCCGATCCCGGACAAGGGCCGGGTCCTGACCGGGCTATCGCGCTTCTGGTTCGAGGAGACGGCCGACCTGATCCCGAACCATCTGCTCGAGACCGACCCGGCGGACCTGCCCGACGGCTTCACCGACGCGGCGGGCCTGCGGGAGTTGCGAGGCCGGATGATGCTCTGCCGCCGCGCCACGGTCCTGCCCGTAGAGGTCATCGTCCGGGGCTACCTGGCGGGCTCGGGCTGGAAGGACTACCTCCGCAGCGGCGCCGTCTGCGGCATCAAGCTACCCGCGGGCTTGCGCGAGTCCGACCGGCTTCCCGAGCCGATCTTCGCGCCCTCGACCAAGGCGGAGGTCGGGCACGACGAGAACATAGACTTCGACGCCATGGTCGACCTCGTCGGAAGCGAACTGGCCGAGAAGGTCCGCGACGTCGCACTGCAGCTGTACCAGCGCGGAGCCCACATTGCCGAGGAAGCCGGCATCCTGCTCGCCGACACCAAGTTCGAGCTTGGCACCGCCCTCGACACCGGCGAGCTGATCCTGATCGACGAGGTTCTCACGCCCGACTCAAGCCGCTTCTGGGACGCCTCGGACTACGAGCCCGGGAGGGCCCAGGACAGCTTCGACAAGCAGCCAGTCCGCGACTGGCTCGAGACTCAGGCGTGGGACAAGACCTACCCGGGGCCGGAGCTGCCGGCCGAGATCGTCGCGGACACCCGACGGCGGTACGTGACCGCTTTCGAGCGGATCACCGGGGCCAGCTTCGAGCGGTACCTGCAGGAGGACGTGATCGCCCCATGAGCGAGTTTCGCTACGCCGTCAACGTGCTGCCCAAGCCGGGGATCCTGGACCCGCAGGGCCGGGCCGTGGAGCTGAGCCTGCCCCACCTGAACGTGACGAGCGTGTCGCGGGTTCGGGTCGGTCGCCGGGCCGAGCTGACCGTGACCGCCGATTCCGAGGCGGAGGCCCGGCAGGTTGTCGAGGGCCTGGCCAAAGAGCTGCTGAGCAACCCGCTCATCGAGGCCTATGCGATCGAGTTGCTCGAAGCGACCTCATCGACTGATTCGACGAAGGCGACACTGGCGTGAAGGTCGGGGTCGTGACCTTCCCGGACTCGAACTCGGACGTGGATGCGCTGAACGCGCTGGCCGTGGCGGGCGTGGATCCGGTCACCCTCTGGCACGAGTCGCCCGACCTGCAGGGCGTCTCGGCCGTCATCCTCCCCGGTGGCTTCGCCTACGGCGACTACATCCGGGCGGGGGTCATCGCCCGTTTCTCCCCGGTGATGCGCGGCGTCTCCGCGTTTGCGGCCGCGGGCGGCCACGTTCTGGGGATCTGCAACGGCTTCCAGATCCTGGCCGAGGCGGGGATGGTGCCCGGCGCGCTGCTGCGCAACCGCTCTCTCCGGTTTGCGTGCCGGGTCGTTGCCATCAAGCCGGAACGCCTCGACTCGCCGTTCACGCGAGCTGCCAGCGGGCTGCCGATCCGCATCCCGGTCGCCCACGGCGAAGGCTGCTACTACGCCGACGAAGCGACGCTGGACGCGTTGGAGCGAGACGGTCAGGTGCTCTTCCGCTACGTCCGCGGCGACGGCACGCCGGCTCTCGATCCCGACGATCCCGCCAACCCGAACGGGTCGCTGCGGGCCATCGCCGGAGTCTGCAATGCGGCCGGGAACGTGGCCGGGCTGATGCCGCATCCGGAGCGCATGTCGGAGCCGATCCTGGGCTCGGACGACGGAATGCAGCTGATCCGCTCGCTCGTCGAGAGCGCCCGGGAATGGGAAGCGGCCGGGCGGCCGGCTCCGGCGGTCAAGGTGGAGGCCCGGCCGTGAGCGACGTGACGCCGCCGCCCCTCCCGGCAGGACCGCCGCAGCCGGAGCCGCTGCACCGTCAGCTGGGCGTCACGGACGAAGAGCTGGGCGCGATCCGAGGCAAGCTGGGCCGCGACCCCAATCACGTAGAACTGGCCATGTTCAGCGTCATGTGGAGCGAGCACTGCTCGTACAAGAGCTCCAAGCCTCTCCTGCGGACCCTGCCCACACGCGGCAGCGGTGTCATGGCCGGTCCGGGCGACAACGCCGGCGTGGTCCGCATCGGCGCCGGCCTGGCCGTCGCCTTCAAGATCGAGAGCCACAACCATCCGTCCGCTGTGGAGCCCTACCAGGGTGCCGCGACCGGAGTCGGCGGCATCCTGCGCGACATCTTCACGATGGGCGCCCGGCCCATCGCCGTCCTGGACGCGCTCCGCTTCGGCGACCCGAGCGACCCGCGGACCCGCCATCTGGTCGATGGCATCGTGCGCGGGGTCGGCGGCTACGGCAACTGCGTCGGCGTGCCCACCGTTGGCGGCGAGCTCGTCTTCGACCCGTCCTACCAGGGCAACCCGCTGGTGAACGTCATGGCCATCGGCCTGCTCGAGGAGCGGATGCTGATCCTGGCCGAGGCCCCGGGGCCGGGCAACTACGTCGTGCTGTTCGGCTCCACGACCGGCCGCGACGGTATCGGCGGGGCCAGCGTGCTCGCTTCGGCCACCTTCGCGGACGACGATCCGAACAAGCGGCCGACGGTTCAGGTGGGCGACCCGTTCGCCGAGAAGCTGTTGATCGAGGCCAGCCTGGAGCTGATCGACCGCCGCCTGGTCGAGGGGATCCAGGATCTGGGTGCCGGGGGCATCTCCTGCGCATCATCCGAGTCCGCCGACAAGGCCGGCACGGGCATCCTCATGGACCTGGACGCGATCCCGCGGCGTGAGCCCGGCATGGCGGCCTGGGAAGTCATGATCTCCGAGTCGCAGGAGCGGATGCTGGCCACCTGCCGGCCGGAGAACTACCAGGCCGTGCGCGAGGTCTGCGAGCGGTGGGGCATCCCCATCGCCCTCGTCGGCCGCGTCACCACGGACGGCGACATCACCGTCGTCGAGGGCGGCATCGGTGTCGACGGCCTGCCGAACCCCGGCGCCAAGGAGATCGCCCGCGTCCCCGCGAAGGCCCTCACCAGCGACGCCATCGTCCACTACCGCCTGGCCACGCCCCCAACGCGACGGCGTCAGGCGCCGGCCCCGGGCATCCCGCTGACGGCCCAGGACGGCCTCCCAGAGCGTGGCATGGACCCGGCCGCGGTCCTGGTCGCCCTGCTCGGGAGCCCCAACCTGTCGAGTCGCCGCTGGGTCTACGAGCAGTACGATGCCTGCGTCCAGAGCAATACCGTCGAGTGGCCCGGGCATGGGGCCGCCGTCCTTCGGGTCAAAGGGACGAAGAAGGCGCTCGTGGCCACCACCGACGGAAATCAGACAGTCAGCGCCGTCGACCCGTACCTGGGCGCCCAGCTCTCCGTGGCCGAAGCCACCCGCAACGTCAGCATCACCGGCGCGCGGCCGCTCGGCATCACCAACTGCCTCAACTACGGCAACCCCGAGCGGCCGGAGGCCTTCTGGCAGCTGCAGGAAGCGGTCCGCGGTATGGGCGACGCCTGCCGCACGCTCGGCATCCCCGTCACCGGTGGCAACGTCTCGCTATACAACGAGTACCCGGGCGGGGCCATCGCGCCCACACCCGAGATCGGTGTGGTGGGCCTCCTCGATGACATCTCGCTTCTGGTCCGGCCGCCCTTCACGACCCCCGGCGACAGCGTCGTCCTGATCGGGCACAGCGCGCCGGGTATGGCCGGCTCCGCGTACGCCGCGCTGGCCGGACTCTCCTCGGAGGACCGGCCTCCGGGGATCGACCTGGACCGCGAG
>JBEKPL010000055.1:0-16980 GCA_049520815.1 Candidatus Limnocylindrales bacterium | reverse complement strand
GCGCTGAAGGCCGGGGCGAACGGGTTCGAGGCGGCCTTCGAGATCGGCAGGAATGGGTTCGACTCGGTCTTCGGCGGGGGCGCGAACGGGTTGGCCGGCGAGCCTGCCGGGCTCCCGGTCGATCGGTCGCTCGAGCCGGCAGCCGAACCGGTCGAGCCCGTCGGAAGCCAGCCCGGTCGGCGCGCCTTGGAGCCCCGGTCGGCGTCTTCCCAGTAGTCGCACGTTTGGTGGTCGAACGACGGGTCCGCGCACGGCGGGATGAGCCCGAAGCGGGTCTCGTCGCTGACGTCCAGGATCTCGATCTTGGTCATGTCCTCCCCAACTTTACGTCAGGAGGCAGGTGCGGCGCGGATTGGGCGGCCTTCGACGGAAACCGCGCCTCGCTAGACTCGACGGCATCATGGTCACACCGACCGTCCTCCCGCCGCAATCCGGGTCCGGCCCGCGCTGGCGGCGCGCGCTGACCCACGGCATCACCCGCAACGTCGTGGCCCTGGGCCTGGTCAGCCTCTTCACTGACATCTCGAGCGAGATGCTCGTCTACGTCATCCCGCTCTACCTCGCCAACGTGCTGCTGGCACCGGCCGCGGTCATCGGCCTCATCGAGGGCGTGGCCGAGAGCACCGCGTCGGTCCTCAAGCTGATCAGCGGCGCGATCTCCGATCGACTGTCGAGACGGCGGCTGCTCGTCGGCATCGGCTATGGCACTTCCGTCGCCGCCAAGGCCCTGTACCTGGTGGCGGTGGCCTGGCCCGTTGTCCTGGCCGGTCGCGTGGGCGATCGGTTCGGGAAGGGCATGCGGACGTCTCCCCGGGACGCGCTCATCGCCGACTCCACCCCCCCGGAGAACCGGGGAGTGGCATATGGGTTCCACCGCGCCATGGACACGACCGGCGCCTTCGCCGGCGTGCTCGTCGCCGCCGCGATCATCTGGGCGACGGAGGGCTCCGCTGCCAAGCTGACGAGCGACGCGTTCCGGATCCTGGTCCTGCTGGCCCTGGTGCCGGGGGTTCTCGCGCTAGTCACGATCGTGGTGGGAGTGCGGGACGTGCCGCGCCCTGCGGGAGCCGTGCCGGCCGCTCCTGCGCCGGCAACCAGCCTGCCCGGCCGGATCGTCGGCGACAGCGCCACGTGGCGCCGCTTCCCGCGAGCGTTCTGGCTCTTCATGCTCGCCAACGCCCTCTTCACGCTCGGCAACTCGAGCGACGCCTTCCTCGCCCTTCGATCGCAGAACCTGGGCCTCACGCTGCTGGCGCTACTGCTGACGATCGTCGCCTTCAACGCCACGAACGCCCTCGTGGCCTGGCCCGCCGGTGCACTCTCCGATCGGATCGGCCGGCGCGGGCTCATCGCCTTCGCCTGGCTCATCTATGCCGCTTGCTACGCCGGGTTTGCCGTGGCCACCTCGGCCATCTGGGTCGTGCCGCTGTGGATCGCCTACGGGACCTACTACGCATTGAGCGAGGGCGTCGGCAAGGCGCTCGTGGCCGACCTTGCGCCGGGCGAGCTTCGCGCCACGGCCTTCGGCATCCTGAACGCGGTCCAGGGAACGATGATCCTTCCCGCGTCGATCATCGCCGGCATCCTGTGGAGTGCCGTCGCGCCACCGGCCCCGTTCTGGTTCGGCGCCGCATGCGCGGCAGCGGCGACGGCACTGCTGCTGGCCACGGTTCGCCCGGGCGCGGCAGCCGCGGCGGGTACGGCAGCCGAGCCAGCGTAGATCGAAGCGCAGGAAGCCCACTCGGCTGGGTACCCCTGCTCGGCGGCCCACCCGCCCTGCGGAACCGGCGCGGCAGACCTGTTCCCCCCTGCGCGACCGCACGTGAGATCGACAGGCGAAGCGCTAACTTGACGGCACAGACGCCCAACTCGGCGGGGCAGCGGCCGGAACGGGGTTTGTCGGACACGGATAGCACGACCGCGGGGAAGCGGGCGCGCGTCACACGAGGAGAGGCATGCGGCCACTTGACGCCCGCATCGATGCCGCGCTTCGGGCCTACGACGAGGACTGTCGGTGGGACTTGATCGGCGGCATCGTCGGCGAGTGCCCCGACGACGTCCTCGAGACCGCCGCGAGTCTCCTTCGTGGACCCGATGAGCGCGGGCGCACTCTCGGCGCCGACATTCTCGGCCGCCTGGTCGGGGCAGAGCCAAGCATCCGCGCCGTGACCCTTCGAGGGCTGCTCGAGGCGCTCGGCTCCGAGACGGCAGCGGCTCCCCTGGCATCGATCGTGGCGGCGCTCGGGCACCTTGGCGATGTCGGGACTCTCGGCCGGATCTTCCCGCTGGCGGTGCACGAGAGTGCGGAGGTGAGACTGGCGGTCGCCTTCGCCGTGGCCACGATCAGCCCGAAGCCACTCGTCCCAGAAGCTCTCGTGGCGCTGATCCGCCTCTCGCGCGACGCCGACCCAGAGGTCCGCGATTGGGCCACGTTCGGTCTCGGAACCCTCTCCGACGCGGACGGTCCGGACGTGCGAGCGGCCCTGCTGGCACGAGCCGAGGATGCCTACCGCGAGACGCGGGCGGAGGCCCTCTTTGGCCTGGCGGTTCGACGGGACCCGAGGGCGGTGCCGCATCTCATCCGGGCGCTGCGATCGCCCCTGGTGGGCGGGCTCGAGGTCGACGCCGCCGCGGCCGCTGCAGATCCGCGCCTGTTGCCCGTCCTCTGGGCCCTGCAGCAGGCGGGGAGCACGGACGAGATTCGCCTGCGTCGGGCCATCGACCGCTGCTCCGGACGAGACCGGTCGGCGCCGACCTCCTAGCCGGCTCCGCTCGTCAGGTCGACCAGGACGCCGTCGCGGACCAGAGTGAAGGCGGCCTCGATATCGGGCCCCTGGAGGCGATCGCGATCCAGATGGGCGACGACCGATCGAATGCGAGCGTGGGCCTCTGCGACCCCGACCCCCGCCCGAGCCTGCCGCCCCTCGGCCAGACCCCGTTCCAACCGGAGATCGAGAGCCTGGGCGGCGACCAGCAGCTCCAGGGCCAGGATTCGCCCGACGTTCTCGACCACCGCCATCGCGTGTCGGGCGGCGATCGAGCCCATGGAGACGTGATCTTCCTGGTTGGCCGACGTTGGGATCGAGTCGGCGCTGGCCGGATGGGCCAGCACCTTGTTCTCCGAAGCCAGGGCCGCGGCCGCGTACTGGAGGAGCATCATTCCCGACTCGAGGCCGCTGCCGTGTGAGAGGAACGGCGGCAAACCGATGTTGAGGCGAGGGTCCAGGAGCAGCGCGATCCGCCGCTCCGAGATCGCTCCGAGCTCGGACACCGCGAGCTTGGCGAAGTCCAGGGCGATGGCCACCGGCTCCCCATGGAAGTTGCCACCGCTGATGACGAGCCCCCGGCCCGTGGCCGCGGCAGTGGCATCGGCCACGCCGCCCTGGGGGAAGACGAGTGGGTTGTCCGTGGCTGAGTTCATCTCCACGTCCAGTACGCCGCGCAGGTACTCCAGGGCGTCGCGGACGGCGCCGTGGACCTGCGGCACGCAGCGGAGCGAGTAGGGATCCTGAACCTTGTGGGCCGAGGCATGGTGGCCGGTCATGAGCGTGGAGTCGCGCAGCAGCCAGCGCAGCTCCGCGGCCACCGCAATCTGGCCGGGGTGCGGACGGGCCAGCTGGTAGGCGGCCGAGTAGGCCACGTCCGTGCCCAGCAGCGCCTCGCAGCTCAGTGCCGCGGCCACGCTTGCAGTACGGACGAGCCGGGCAGCGTCGGCGGAGACGAGCGCCCCGATGGCCGACATCATCTGCGTGCCGTTGAGCAAGGCCAGGCCCTCCTTGGCCTGCAGCTCCAACGGCTCGATGCCGGCGGACTTGAGGGCGTCCGCGGCTTGCACGATCCGCCCACCGACCTCCACCTGCCCTCGGCCGGTGAGGGGCAGGGCCAGATGGGCCAGCGGCGCCAGATCGCCTGAGGCGCCCACGGACCCCTGGGACGGGACGATGGGGTGGATGCCGAGACGCAGCAGGTCGCAGATTCGATCCACGAGGGCCGGCCGGCAACCGGAGTGGCCCAATGCCAGCGTGTTCGCCCGCAGCAGCAGCATCGCCCGGACCACGTCGCGCGGCAGAGGCTGGCCCACGCCTACGGCATGGGAGACGAGCAGGTTCTCCTGGAGTCGAGCCGAATCGGCCGGATCGATGAAGGTCGTGGCCAGGTCCCCGAAGCCCGTAGTCACGCCGTAGACGATCTCCCCCGCTGCGACGAGCTTCTCGACGACGTCACGCGCCTCGGCCATCCGAGCCCGGGCTTCGTCACCAAGCCTGACACGCTGGCCGCCCCGCGCCACGGCTTCCACGTCGGCGATGGAGAGGTCCGCCCCGGTCAGGACGATCTCCGCCTCAGCGGGGATAGGCCGTCGGAGTCTCTGCGACTCGGGCAGATGCCGGTGCGATCCGAGGTCGGAGGAACTGCTCACAGCGTTGAGGATAGCGACCGCGGCTCGAGATGGCGTCTGGCGGGGCGGTCCCGATGGGCGGACACTCGGCGACTCGGCTATCCTGCCCAGCGTTCCCGCCGGCGTTGCCCGGCGATCCTGCGATCCCCAGCTACGAGGCCCTCGTGTTCGCCATCATCGACACGATCGTCATTCCGTTCCTGAACAACCTCTACGGCGCCGTCGGCTACCTGGGCGTGTTCATCGCCATGGTCATCGAGTCGACGCTGCTGCCGCTGCCGTCCGAGCTGATCCTCCCCTATGCCGGATTCCTGGTCAGCGACCCGGGCAAGATCGAGCCGCTCACCCACGGTTCGTGGAACTTCTGGGTTGTGGTGGTCATCGGGACGGCCGCGAACACCACCGGCTCGATCTTCGGCTACTACCTGGGCGCCAGGCTCGGCCGGCCGTTCCTCGATCGGTGGGGGCGGTTCCTCCTGATCCGGAGGCACGAGATGGACCAGGCCGAGTCCTTCTTCGCCCGTTGGGGCTCGCCCACAGCCTTCGTCAGCCGCCTGCTGCCGGGCGTTCGCAGCGTTATCAGCTTCATCGCCGGCGTGTCACACATGCCGATCGGCCGGTTCGTCGTCTATTCGACCCTCGGCGCGATCCCGTGGACGATCGCCCTGGTCTACGCCGGCACCGTCCTCGGCTCGAATTGGATGCAGATCCGGGAGACCCTCCGTCCGTTCGACACGCTGATTCTGGTCGCGTGCGTGGCCGCGGTCGCCGTCTTCGTGGTGTGGCAGATGCTTCATTCGGGTTCGCGGCGCGGTCGGTCGGAAGCCTAGGCTGGCGCCCGCCTGCCGCCTCGCGCGAGACCGCCAGCCGAGCCGCGACGACCCGATACATGGCCACGTGCACTGTCGGGCCATCCCGTGGCAGACTAGACACGGTCAGGGGGCGTCCAGGATGGCCGCCGAAGCTACGGGTAACACTGATGCGCAGTAGACCAACTCGCGTCCAGTTGCAGGTGCTGAGCATCGACGAGAGCGGACGGCGGGGCGCCGGCCCCGGTGCTGGGGTCGCGTGAGTACGGCCAGAGACCGTTCGAAGCCGCTCCGGGGAGCCGAGCCCGGAGGGGCCGGATCCGTGCCGATGGCCCATCACAACCCCAAGATGGCCCTGGCCGGCCGGCGCATGGCTCATCGGGTTCGGCGCGGGCCGCTGCATCTGCTGCTCGGCCTGGTGCGGGCCATGGTCCCCGCGTCGTGGCGAGCTCGATCCGACTCGACCGGCTCGATGGCCGAGACCGACGCGATGGGCTCCACCGGCTCGATCGATACCTCCGGCGCCGGCGAGATCGCTCGCCTCAACGGGAAGCACACCGCCGATGCCGCGGGGCGAGGCCGGACCTCCGACCTGCGCGGAGAAGGAGCGTCCCTCGACCTCGGGCGTCTTGGCCGGCCCCTCCTGCCGAGGGAGCCGCACCGGCGCGAGCTGGCGGCGATGCTGGTTTTGGTTCTGGCGGCGTGCGCGCTATCCGCGGGCTTGCCGGGCGCCTGGGCCGCCCATCCCGACCCGCCAAGCCCGAGCGGTCAGCTCGCAGTCAACTCGGGGCCGGCGGACCCGACGGCTTCGGTTTCGCCGTCGATCGACGGCTCGTCGCCGTCGCCATCGCCGACCGAGGTGCCGCTGCTCCCGACCCCACCTCCCACAGACAGCCCCACGCCGCAGCCCACGCCTACGCCCGCTCCCAAGAAGGCTACCGCCACCTCGAAGGTCTACAAGTTCGTGGCTCTGGGCGACTCGCTCACCTACGGCTACGGGGACCCCGGACCGTCCTGGCCGGTCCGACTGGACGCCAAGGATGCCCAGCTGATCCTGGTCCACAACGCCGGAGTTTCGGGTGACACGACCGGCGACATGCGGGCCCGCCTCAATGGCGACGTGTTCGCCTATAGCCCCGGCGTGTTGTTTGTCATGGGCGGCACGAACGACATCGGCCACAACATCAGCGCGACGACGACGATCGCGAATCTCAAGGCAATCATCGTGGCGGCGAAGGCGAGAGGAATCCTGGTAGTCCTCATGACGATTCCGCCCACGTCATACCCCCGCATGGCCGACGCCATCAACTCGCTGAACTCGCAGATCGTCCGTCTCGCCAACAGCTACGCGCTCATCGTGGCCGACGTCCATGGGCCGCTGTCGACGCCGGACGGTCTCTACATCTCGAAGTACACGAGCGACGGCCTGCATTTCAGCACCCTCGGCACCCAGACGGTCGCGAACACGATCTTCCTCCGTGTCCAGGCGGCCCGCTTCTAGCCAGCCCGTCGGCGCGAGGCCGGCAGGCGGCGGCGGTGCGGCGGGCGGCACTGCGTCGGCGTGGGCGCGCCGCCGCCCTCCATTCAATGCCCCATGGTGCTGGCGTCGCTGGCTGGCGGCTTGGGGGGAACCGGCAGGGGTGGCGCCGGCGGCGGGGGTATCGGCGGAGGCGCATCCGGGCCGAAACCCTCGGGCAGCCGCCCGGCCGCGGGCAGGACCGCCATGGCGATCAGGACGATGGCTGCCGTCCCCAAGCAGGCGGAAATCACGTACAGCACGCGGATCGTCAGCCAGCCCGCCACCACCCCGCCCAGCCCCGATCCGATGATCGAAGACATGCTGAAGGTCACGCTGTTGAGGATCCCCTGTGCCGTGGCTGCAGTTCCCCTCGGCGCCTGGCGCGACACGAAGGCGATCCCGCCGATCAACAGCAGCCCATAGCCAAGGCCCTGCACCAGCGACAGTCCGATCAGGACGGACGGATCGGTGAAGACCGCGTTCGCGATCTGGCGAGCGACGAGGATGACCATGCCCAGGACGATCAGTCGCTCGGTGCCGAACCTGCGGGCCAGCTGCGGGAAGAAGAGCATCGACGGGATCTCGAGCGCAGCGGCAGCCGACCACGCCCATCCGACCGCCTCGCTGGATCCGCCGAGTTGGCGGACATAGATCGAGAAGAACGCGACCTGCGAGGAGACCGCGGTCCAGCCGACCAGGGCGCCGATGAGGAACAGGGCGATCGGCCGGTGGCCCAGGACGCGGCCCGGTGCCCGGCGGAGACCGCCGACGCGCACACCCGTGGATCGCCCCGGCAGCATCGTCGACGCCAGGCCGCCCAGCAGGACCATCGGGACGAAGACCAGGAAGAGGGCGCCGTACCCCTCGGCGCGGACCAGGATGCCGATGATCGGGGCGGCGATCATGAAGCTGAACGACCCCCACATTCGAACGTGCGCGTAGCGGGTACGGTCGCTGCCGGCCATGTCGAGCACACGGACGTCCATCATCGGGGCCATGCCGGACATCCCACACGCGAAGGCCGCGGCGAACGCGACGAGCAGTGGCGATGCGCCAGCGTTGGCCAGCCCGACCCCGCCCACGGAAGCGATGACGGCGGCGAGGGGAATGTACACACGCGACGTGGGGAAGCGATCGTGGATCATGCCCCAGGTCGGCGCGCATACGAGGGCGACCGCCGAAGTGAAGGCCGCCAGGGCTCCGATGCCCCCGAACGGAATGCCGAGGCTCTGGTAGTAAAGAGACAGATACGGCGCATAGGCGGCGACGGCCGTGTACAGGACGACGTAGGCGATCGATGCGCGAGCCAACTTCGGTCCGGCCTCCGCTGCTTTCCTCGTCCCACCCGATCCGCTCCCCTGCTCCCAGTCTGCCACCGCAAGCCGCGGGACGCTGCGGCGGCGCGTTACCATGAGGCCTCGGGCGCACCCGATCTGGAGATCGTGGCCGCCACCACTACGAGGATGCCGTGACCGCCGCGCAGCGCCCTCTTCCGTCGCTTGCCCCCGTGCCCTTCCTGCGCGACCCCCGCGTCAGGCTGGTGCTCACCAGCGCGGCATTGCTCTTCACCGAGCTGCTGCTCATCCGCTGGATTCCCTCCACCGTCAAGTACGTCGGCTTCTTCACCAACTTCCTGCTGATGGCGAGCTTTCTGGGCATCGGGCTGGGGATCCTTCTGGGGCGGTCGGGACGGCGCCTGGCCATCTCGCCGTTCGCCGGCCTGCTGTTTCTGGTTGTAGCGCTAGCGCTCGTCGCACATCTGGACGTCCAGGTGAAGTCGACCGACGAGATCTTCTTCGGCCTCTCTGAGAGCACGTCCGCGGACACCAACTTCGTGGTGCTACCGCTCGTGTTCGTGCTGGTGGCCGCGCTTATGGCCGCGCTCGCCCTGCCGCTTGGCCCGCTTCTGAAGAGCCAGCCGCCCCTCCGGGCCTACAGCCTCGACATATGCGGCTCGATGGCGGGTATTGCCGGCTTCTCGGTGCTGTCCGCGCTTTGGACTCCGCCTTTGGTCTGGTTCACGGTCGTTGCCATCCTGCTGCTGCTACTGGGCCTGGGGAGCGGCTTGGGACCATGGTCGCCGATCAGCGGTATTGCGATGCTCTCGGTCGTGTATCTGGCCTCAGTTCAGACGGGCCTGGGGGCGACCTGGTCGCCCTACTATCGAGTGAACACATACGAGGCCGGGGGTGCCCTCGCCATCAGCGTCGACGGCATCCCGCACCAGGCGATCTGGCCGGGTCAGCCACGGGAGCAGGCCTACTACCAGATCTACAACTGGTTCCCCGGGCGCACCTACAAGGAGGTGCTGGTAGTCGGCGCCGGGGGCGGGAACGACGTCGTGGTCGCACTCAGCCACGGAGCCGGTCACATCGACGCGGTTGAGATCGACCCGGCCATCCAGCAGATCGGCGTGACGGATAACCCCCTGCATCCCTACGACGACCCTCGGGTCACGCTGTACACCAACGATGGCCGAGCCTTCCTGCGGACCACCAGCAAACAGTACGACCTGATCGTCTTCGCCCTGCCGGACTCGCTGACGCTCGTCAGCTCCACCGGCAACGTGCGTCTGGAATCGTTCCTGTTCACGGTTGAGGCATTCCAGTCGGTACGCGACCATCTGACCTCGGACGGCACCTTCGTGCTCTACAACTACTACCGCGAACCGTGGCTGGTCGCGAAGCTCGATTCGATGCTGCAGACGGCCTTCGGAACGGCACCGATCCTCACGACCTACGGGAGTGCGCAGGCCGTGCTGGCAGACGGACCCGCGGTAGCGGCCTTGAGCGGGGCGGCTCCACCCGGCGGCATCGTGGAGTCCGCTCCGTCCGTCGGCGCACCTGCGCCCCAGCAGGCGACCGACGACTGGCCGTTCCTGTATCTGCGAACACCGACGATCCAACAGCACTACCTGGTGGCGCTCGGCTTCGTGCTGCTCTTCGCCCTACTGGCAGTGGCAGGTTCGGCGGCCGTCACCCGTACGCCGTTGCGCGGCTTCAGCCCGCACTTCTTCGTCCTGGGCACGGCTTTCATGCTGCTGGAGACGCGCAGCCTGGTCAGCTTCAGCCTGCTATTCGGCACTACCTGGCTGGTCAACGCGCTGGCGTTCTTCGCCATCCTGGCCAGCGTGCTCGTCGCGATCCTGGTGAACTCGCTGCTGAAGGTTCGCCGTTCGCGGCCCCTGTACGTGCTCCTCTTCGCCGCACTGGCAGTCGCCTTCGTCCTGCCGCCGGAGCAGCTGCTGCTCGATCCGCCCTGGCTGCGCTACCTGCTGGCCGCGGTCGTGGCCTTCGCCCCGGTCTTCCTGGCCAATCTGGTCTTCACCTTCTCGTTCCGGGACACGAAGATCGCGGACATGGCCTTCGCCAGCAACCTGATCGGGGCGATGGTCGGCGGCGTGATCGAATACCTGGCTCTGATAACCGGCTACCGCTTCCTGCTGATCGTGGTCGCGGCGCTGTACCTGGGAGCCTGGCTCTTCGCCAGTCGCCTCAGAATCCTGGCCGACGTCCAGCTGACCCTCGACTCCTCCACGGCCTGACGGCGCCTCGTCCGGCTAGCCCCAGGGCGCCTCGCCCGGCGAGCGGAGGTGGCTGACGTCGTTGGCGACGATCAGCTGGGCTCCATCCGGGCCGTCACCGTGCTCGTACCGCAACACAGTCAGGTTGGTGTTGCCCTGGATGAAGCGGCGCCGGTAGTCGCGCACCGGGACGCCCAGCGCTACGCACAGAAGAATGCGGTTGAGAGTGCCGTGGGCGACGAGCAGGACGCGGCGCTCGCCCTCGGATTCGGCCTGGGCCTCGGAGACGACGGCCCGAGCGCCGCCCGCATCCAGAGAGTGGCGCCGCCCGCCCAAGCCATCGGCCGGCACGACACCCGGCCTGTGGTTCTCCGAATCCAGGAGGTCAACCAGGAAGCTCAGGGCGCGGCCCGCCACCTCGTCGCCCGACTCTCCTCCCGGCGCGTGGATGGCCGCAGGATCGCTCTCCCAGCGGGCCAGAAGCTCCGGGTCGTGGGCCTCGATCTCGGCATTCGTCATGCCCTCCCAGCGACCGTAGTCGCGCTCCCGCAGCCTGTCGTCGACCTCCACCGGCCGGCCTGTCGCGACGATCTGGGCGGTCTCGAGGGCGCGAAGCATGGGGCTCGAGAAGATGCGGTCGATTCGAACGCCGGCCAGCCGATGCGCCAGCTCCTCGGCCTGGTGGCGACCCGCGGCCCGCAGCGGCACATCGAGCTGGCTTCCCAGCCAGACGGTCTCGCCGACGTCGGGCAACCCGTGTCGGGTCAGGATCAGGTGGAGCATGGCTCGAAGTCTATGGGATGGCGCCGCGACGGGAGCCGAATTGAGAGGCCAGACGCGACAGGCCACGCGCACCGGCCGGACGCCCCGCACTCAGGCGCTCGAGTCCTAGAAGAGCCCCACGATGTTGCCGTCGGCGTCGATGTCGATCGACTCACCGGCCGGGTGCGAGGGCAGGCCCGGCATGGTGCGCATCTCGCCCAGCAGCGGCGTGATGAAGCCGGCTCCGGCGGAGAGGCGGACTTCGCGGATGGGCACTCGGAAGCCGGAGGGGCGGCCCTTCAACCCCGGGTCGTGGCTGAGCGAGAGGTGCGTCTTGGCCATGCAGACCGGCAGTTTGCCGAAGCCCAGATCCTCATACAGCTTCAGGGCCTTGGTCGCGGCCGGCAGCTCGTCCACGCCTCGGGCGCCGTAGATGCGGACCGCGATCGTCTCGATCTTCTCGCGCAACGGTAGATCGTCCGGGTAGAGCAGCTGGAAGTCCGGAGCCCCTTCCTCCGCGGCAGACCAGACGGCCCGAGCCAGGTCCTCCGCGCCCGCGCCGCCGTCGGCGAAGTGGCGGCTGACGACGACCTCGCGCGCCCCGGCGGCCAGGGCCACCTCCCGGATCGCGGCCACCTCCGCCTCCGTGTCGGTGGGAAAGTGGTTGACCGCGACGACTACGGGAATGTTGAAGAGCCGCACGTTCTCGACCTGGGCAGCGAGGTTGGCCGAGCCTGCCCGCACCGCTTCCACGTTCTCCTGCTCGAGAGCCGGATCGAGCGGCCGCCCGGCCACGATCCGGCCGACGCCGCCGTGCATCTTGAGCGCCCGAACGGTGGCCACCATGACCGCCGCGTCAGGCCGCAGTCCGCTCTGGCGGCACTTGATGTCGAAGAACTTCTCGGCGCCCATGTCGGCCCCAAAGCCGGCCTCGGTGCAGGCGATCTCGCACGTCGCCAGCGCGAGTCGGTCGGCCAGGATGCTGTTGTTGCCGTGGGCGATGTTGGCGAACGGACCGCAATGGACGAAGGCGGGCCCGCCCTCGAGGGTCTGGAGCAGGTTCGGCTTGATGGCGTCGCGCAGCAGGACGGTCATCGAGCCGGCGCAGCGCAGGTCTTCGGCGGTGATGCGGCCGCCGTCGAAGGTGGTGGCAACGACCATTCGCCCCAGCCGCGCCCGCAGGTCGTGGATGTCCGAGGCGAGCGCCAGGACGGCCATCACCTCGGAGGCGACGGTGATCTGCCATTCGGTCTCGCGCGGATAGCCGTTCTCGCGCCCGCCCAGGCCGACGATCGCCTTTCGTATGGCGCGGTCGCTGATGTCGACGACTCGGGGCCACAGGACGCCAAGCGGATCGATACCGAGCGGGTTGCCGTGGGTGAGCGAGTTGTCGACGAAGGCGGCCAGCAGGTTGTGGGCCGCCCCCACGGCGTGGTTGTCGCCGGTCAGGTGGAGGTTGAAGTCCTCCATCGGGATCACCTGGCTGTAGCCGCCGCCCGCGGCACCGCCCTTGATCCCGAAGACCGGGCCGAGCGAAGGCTGGCGAATGCACACCGCCGCCCGATGGCCGATCCGGTTGAGCCCCTGCACGAGGCCGATGTTGGTGGTGGTCTTGCCCTCGCCGAGAGGCGTGGGCGTGATCGCGGTGACGACGACGTACTTGCCGCGCTTGCCCTTGGCCGCGGCCTCGGCCTCCAGCCGCTCGATCCCCTCCAGGCGAACCTTGGCCTTGTACGGCCCGTACAGCTCCACCTCGTCGTCGCGAAGGCCGAGCTCTCGGGCCAGGTCCATGATCGGCCGCGGCGTGACCGAGCGGGCGATCTCGAGGCTGCTCGGCATCCCAGCGCCGCTCATGGAGCAGCCTCCGGACTGGAGGGCATGGGCGCGGCGGAACTCATCGGGCCGGGGCCCCCGACGCGCCGCCCGCCCGCGCCCCGCGCTCGGCCTGGTCCGTGGCGGCTCGCAACAGGTGGCTCAGCAGCAGCGCGTTGGTGAGCGGCCCGACACCACCCGGCACCGGCGTGATGGCCGCCACCACGTCCTTCGCCGACTCGAAGTCCACGTCGCCGAGGAGCTTGTCGCCGACGACGTTGATGCCCACGTCCACCACCACGACCCCCGGCGAGAGCATGTCACCCGTGACCAGGCCCGGGCGGCCGGCGGCCACGATCAGGATCTCCGCGTCGCGAGTGTGGTGGCCCAGGTCGCGCGTTTTCGAATGGAGGATCGTGACGGTGCCGTGCTCGCGGATGAGAAGCAGGGCCGCCGGCTTGCCGACCACGTTGGAGCGGCCCACGACCACCACTCTCTTGCCGGCGATCTCGATCCCCGAGCGCTTCAGGATCTCCACCGCCGCCTGGGCCGTGGCCGGCAGGAAGCCCTCGTAGCCAAGAAAGAGCAGGCCGGCGTTGCGGGGATGGATGCCGTCGATGTCCTTGGCCGGGTCGATCGAGTCGATCACCGTTCGCAGCGGGATGTGCGCCGGCAGCGGCATCTGAACGATGATCCCCGCCACCGCCGGATCGGCGTTGAGACGCTCGATCTCCGTGCAGAGCGCGTCGGCCGTCACGTCCGAGCCGATCTCGACCAGCCGCCCGTCGACGCCGACCTTCTCGCACGTTCGAAGGATCTGCCGCAGATACACCGCCGACGGGGCGTCCGCCCCGACGAGGACGATCGCGAGACTCGGCGAGTAACCCCAGCGCTCCTTGAACCGCGCGAAGTCCTCGGTCAGGCCCACCCGAATCTCCGCCGCGATCGGGCCGCCCGCCAGCAGCCTGGGACCGGCTCCGGCCGGAGCGGTCGCCCCGTCTCCGGCGCCGCTCACGCGTCCTCCGGATCGCGGACCCGACCCGAAAGCACGATCTCGCGAGTCCGTGACGCCAGGGCCGCGATGTCGTGGAGAGCCTTGTCCAGCTTGTGGCTCATCGCCTCGTTGTAGCTCTCGTCGCCGGTGGAGGGCAGGTTGATGCGCACGTTCTCGGCGGCGCCACGGGCGGCCGCCTCCGCCAGCAAGGCAGCCACGAGCACGTCGCTGGCGGCATTGACGTTGCTGCGGCCCGCCAGCGCCTCGACGGCCGTGAGGAGAGCACCGCAAGCCTTCACGCACTCCCAGGGAGCATCGGATGCGGCGCGCGCCGCAGTCTGGATGGCCGCTTTCCGCGCCGCCTGCTGCACCTCGGTCTCGCGGGGCAGCTTGAGAGCGGTCGCGTAGCCGGCGTAAGCCTCGGCGTCTCTGTCGGCCAGCCTCAAGAAGTCGGACCCGAGACTACGACCGACGTCGCCGCAACGGGCGAGAGTCGCTTCGTAGGCAGCGTACTTGGCCCGGCCGGTTGAGAGGGCCGCGACCATGGCCACGAGCGAGGCCCCCAGCGCCCCCGCCAGCGCCGAGGCCGCTCCTCCTCCTGGAACGGGCTCGGCCGACGAGAGCCTCTCGATGAACTGGCCTACAGTCAGATCCGCGAACGAAACGGGTCTACGTGCTTGGTCCATGGGGCGATTGTAGGCACCCAGCCGCCACGTGCGTTCAGTCTCCCGTTTCCTCTCCGGCTACCGGTGCCTCTCCGGGCCGGCCTCAGACCAGGCCAACCTCGTCGTCGATACCGTCGACCGTCCAGCGGCGCGACCGATGCTGGAAGCTCAGGGCCAGGCGAGCTCCCGGCGTCTCGACCTCGAACACTGTTCGGGGCCCCACGTCGATTCGATAGGCCGAATGCTCTCGACGAACGGCGGCGAGTCGAGTCACGGGCATGCGGATATTGCCCCAAGTTATCTCACGGGGCGTGCCGTCGAACCAGTCGGCTCGAACGCGCACGTACACGGGCTCCATGCGGACGATGGCCATCGCGGTTGTTCCTCTTCGCTGTGGCGGGCCGTCGCTCGCTCGGGCACCGAGCTGATGAACGGACGTTCTATTACTTGCACAAGACTACTCGAACGGATGTTCGGTGTCAAGGTCGACGTTTCGAACGTCCGGCCAGGAGAGGAGCATCGCCTGGCCCGGTGACGGCTAGCGTGTCACGACTGTCGCGACGAACTCGCCGACCGGCGACGCGGACTCGAGAGTCGAAGCCGAAGCCCGGAAGCCAGGCCATCCCGCGGCGGCTATTCTCGGCGGCATGAGTTCCTCGGACCGTTTCGCAGCGGTCGGCCGGCCCGCCACCGACCGCGAATGGGCGGCTATCTCCGCGCGCCGAGCCCCGGCCGGGCCGTTCCTCTTCCTCGTGACGAGCACCGGCATCCTGTGCACGCCGGGCTGCCCGGCGCGAACGCCGGGACGGGATCGGGTTCGCGTCGTGCCCGGACCCGACGAAGCGCTTTCGACAGGCGCCCGGGCATGCCTTCGCTGCCGGCCCGACCGGCTGTTCGGCTTCGAGACGAGTCGAGCGGCAGGCGCGGGCGGACCGGTCGAAGCGGCCGCGGCTCGGATCGCCGCGGCGCTCGCCGCCGGCGACGACCTCCCGAGCGAGCGCGAGCTGGCCGGACCGCTGGGCATCACCGAGCGCCGGCTTCGGGGGCTCTTCCGGGGGAGTCTCGGAGTGACGCCTCGAGCCTGGGCCGTGGCCCGCCGCGCGGAGATGCTCCGCTCGCGACTTGCCGGCGGCCAGCCCGTACTGCCCGCGCTGTACGACGCGGGCTACGGCTCGGCGAGCGCCGCGTACGAGGCCGCGAACGGCGAGCTTGGGATGCCTCCGGGGCGGTATCGAACCGGCGCCGCAGGCGAGTCGATCCGCTGGACGATCGCCCCCATCCCGCAGGGAGTGGCGCTGGTCGCGGCCACGGAGAGGGGGCTGTGCTCCATCCTCATGGGCCACGAGACGGACATTCTCGCGTCCGAGCTGCGGGCCGAGTTCCCTCACGCCGCCCTTACCCGAGACGACACGGCCCTGGCGGACGTGGGGTCCATCGTGTCTGACCTGGCCGCCGGCCGGCGCCGGCCCGAGGCGGACACGCTGTCTCTGGACGTCCACGCCACTGCCTTCCGCCGGCGCGTCTGGGAGGCCATGCGCCGAATCCCCGCCGGCGAGACGCGCTCGTATGGCGAGATCGCGGCGGCCGTTGGCGCGCCTCGTGCGGCCCGGGCCGTAGGCACGGCCTGCGCCACGAACCCCATCCCCATAGTCGTGCCGTGTCACCGGGTCGTGGGTGCGCACGGCTCGCTCGGTGGCTACGCCGGCGGCCTCGCCCGCAAGCGCCAGCTCCTGGACGCGGAGGCGGACACCGCGGCTGCCCAGACCGTGACCACTCGACGGCGCGCGGCAGCGCCGGACAGGCTCGACACAGCCTGAACGGCCGGGCGGGTGGGCGATCCCTCATACGGCGACGGTTCGCTCGCGTCTCCGCTCCCCGCCGCCCTGCCCTGCTCTGCCTACGGTGTGAAGTAGCCGGTCACATCAAAGATGACGTGGGCGGTGGGACCAAGAATCGGGGCGGCGTAGGTGACGGAGAGAGTGCCTCCGGCACCAAGAGCAACGGTGACCGCGTTGGCCCGGTCGTCACCGAGGGGGAAGTTGAGAGTCGAGCTGGTGGGGTCGTTCATCGCGATGGGGCCGATGTACAGGAAGCCGAGGCTCGTCTGCTGGGTGACGGTCACGTTGCCGGTCACCGCGGTGGCGGCGGCCGGTACAACGCCGCCTGTGACCCCGAAGATCCGGGCCACGTGCGAGCTGAAGGCACCGGAGAGCCCAGTCCCGTTCCGAGAGTCGAGAAGGCGCGTCGGGTCGAGCGCTACGTACTTGGCGCCGCTCATGTCCGGTGTGAAGTAGCCGGTCACATCGAAGATGACGTGAGCCGTCGGACCGAGAGTCGGAGCGGCATAGGTGACGGACAGAGTGCCTCCGGCACCGAGAGCGACGGTGACCGCGTTGGCCCGGTCATCACCGAGGGGGAAGTTGAGGGTCGAGCTCGTCGGGTTGTTCATCGGCACAGGGCCGATGTACAGGAAGCCCGCGCTGGTCTGCTGAGTCACGGT
>JBEKPL010000054.1:0-17084 GCA_049520815.1 Candidatus Limnocylindrales bacterium | reverse complement strand
ACAGCCGTGGCCACGCAAGAAGCTCCGGCCAAGCCCAAACGGCGGAAGGCCGGCTCCGCACCGGCCGAACCGGAGCCCGTGGCCGCTCAGACAGCCGTGGCCACGCAAGAAGCTCCGGCCAAGCCCAAACGGCGGAAGGCCGGCTCCGCGGCGGCCGAACCGGCCGGCGACGGGGAGGTCTCACGGTAGCCCGGGGCGCGCCTCCGCGGCGATTTCCGACCAGGTCTTGCGTCGTCTGCCGGACAGCGCGGCAGAAGCGCGAGCTGCAGCGGGTGGTGCGGACGCCGGATGGCCGGGTTGTCCTGGATCCGACCGGCAAGATGGAAGGCCGGGGCGCCTACGTATGCAACAGTGAAGAGTGCCGAAGGGTGGCATTCGACAGAGGATCGCTCCAGCGTGCTCTGGAGGTGCCGATCCCGGCCGAGCTCCGGGCCGAGCTGACAGGGGAGGCGAGCAGGATCGAAGAAGGAGATAGCGGTGGCCAAGAGTAGGAGCGGCACGAGGGGCCGGCGTGGACCTCGCAAGCCACCGCGCCGCGACGTCGGAACCCAGGGAGCGGTGTCGGTCGGGGATCCGCGCGAACGCGGGGCGATCGAGCTGCCGTCGAGCATCACCGTCAAGGACCTCGCCGACGTGCTCGGCGTCAACCCCGCCGACGTCATCCGCGAGCTGATCAAGAGCGGCATCTTCGCCAACATCAACCAGGGGATCGATAGGGAGACCGCCTCGCTCGTGGCGGAGGAGCTCGGCTACGAAGTGGCGGAGGCTGCCGCCGTGGGTGCCAATGCCGGTACGGACGGCACCGCCGTTGAGGCGGCTCCGGTCAGCGCCGCCACCAAAGAGCAGCTGTTCGAGGAGGACGACCCGTCGCTCCTCCAGCCACGCGCGCCGATCGTGACCGTCATGGGTCACGTCGACCACGGCAAGACGTCGCTGCTCGACGCCATCAGGACGACCAAGGTCGCCGCCGGCGAGCGCGGGGGTATCACCCAGCACATCGGCGCCAGCGAAGTGGTCAAGGATGGCCGCCACATCGTCTTTCTCGATACCCCCGGCCACGAGGCGTTCACGGCCATGCGCGCCCGCGGCGCCAAGGTCACGGACATCGCGGTGGTGGTCGTAGCCGCGGACGACGGCGTCATGCCCCAGACGCTCGAGGCGATCGACCACGCCCGCGCCGCCAAGGTGCCGATCGTCATCGCCCTGAACAAGATCGACAAGCCGGACGCGAATCCGGATCGCGTCAAGAACGGCCTGGCCGAGGCCGGCGTCGTGGTCGAGGAGTACGGCGGCGACGTCCCCATGGTGCCCGTCTCTGCGAAGACGCGCCTGGGCCTGGACGAGCTGCTGGAGATGATCATCCTCGTGGCGGACCTGCTGGAGCTCAAGGCCAATCCGAAGCGGCCTGCCATCGGCACGATCGTGGAGGCGGAGCTGGACAAGGGACGCGGCCCGGTGGCCACCGCCCTTGTTTCGACAGGAACCCTGCGGGTCGGCGACGTCATCGTCGTCGGCGAGACCTATGGCAAGGTTCGCGCCCTGGAGAACGGCCTGGGCAAGCGCATCACCAAGGCCGGCCCGTCGAGCCCGACCGTGGTCCTCGGTCTGGCGGACGTACCGCAGGCCGGCGATATCCTTCGCGTCGTCCCCGACGAGAAGACCGCTCGCGCCATGGTGGAGGAACGGCGCGCCGCGACCGCGTCCCGCTCCGAGGGCAGTGGAAAGACCACTCTCGAGGATCTCTACGCGCAGATCCAGGCCGGCCAGACGAAGGAGCTGCGGATAATCCTGAAGGCCGACGTATCGGGCTCGCTCGGTGCGATCAGCCATGCTCTCCAGCAGCTGTCCACGGACGAAGTCCGCATCAACGTCATTCACGAAGGTGCGGGCGACATCACCGACAACGACATCATGCTGGCTTCGGCGTCCAACGCCATCGTCGTCGGCTTCAACACCGAGGTCACCGACACGGCCCGGCGCGCCGCGGAGTCCGAGAAGGTCGACGTCCGTCTGTACGACATCATCTACAAGCTGACCGACGATATCTCCGCGGCGCTGCGCGGCTTGCTCGAGCCCGAGCAGGTCGAGACGGTCGAGGGTCGGGCCGAGGTCCGGCAGATCTTCAAGGTCGGCAAGGTCGCGGTCATCGCCGGCAGCTACGTCACCGACGGGCGAATCGTCCGTGGCGGCGGGGCCCGCGTCTGGCGGGGCGGCAAGGTCGTCGTGACCGACAGGATCGAGTCTCTGCGACGCTTCCGCGACGACGTCCGGGAAGTCGCCACCAACTTCGAGTGCGGCATCGGCCTGGCCGGCTCGAACGACTTGATCGAAGGCGACATCATCGAGTGCTTCACTCAGCAGATGGTGAGCCGGGCGGTCGGTTGAGTCGGGGAAGCCAGCCGCGATGACACAACGAACGCAGAGAATCGACGAGCTTCTTCGCCAGGAGATCGGCGGGGCGCTGGAGCGCGAGGTGACCGACCCCGGTATCGGCTTCGTCACCGTCACGAACGTCGAGACCACCCCGGACCTGGCTCATGCCCGCGTCTGGGTGAGCGTCATCGGCTCGGACGAGCGGCGCAAGGAGACGCTCGCCGCACTGCGACGGGCGATGCCCTACATTCGTCACGGCCTCGGGTCGAAGATCCGGCTGCGTCGGATCCCCGAGCTGGAGGTCCGGCTCGACGATTCTGTGGAGCGCGGCACGCGCGTCCTCCGGATCATCAACGAGCTGGAGGCGGGTCGGGTGCCCGAAGATGTCGCCGCCGTCGAGGAGTCCCTGCCGACGCCGGTCCCGAGACTGCCGCACGAGGGCGACGTGGTTGAGCAGGCGGCGATCGAGCCCTCGCCGGTGCCGAAGAAGAAGCGAGCCTGGCGGCCGGACCGCGGGCTCGATCGCGGCAGGAGCGGAGCGAGAGTCCGATCGAAGGGGGCTGCGTCCCCACGGAGGCCTCGGTGAGCCGGGTCGGTCCGGGTGTGGACCTGTCCGCGTATGCCGCTGGCGTTCCCGACGCGGTCCTCGAGCGACTTCGGTCCGCCCACCGCGTTCTGAGCATCTGCCACGAGCAGCCGGAGGCGGACGCGCTCGGCTCGGCGCTGGCGATCGGCCTGCTCGTAGAGGCGTGTGGGGGAGTTGCGACGCCCGTCTGCGCCGATCCCGTTCCGGCGATGTACGCCTTCCTGCCCGGCATGGAGAGACTGCGCCGGCAGCCAGATCCGGCAGTGGACTACGACCTCATCGTCGTCGTTGATTGCGGCGAGCTCGAGCGGGTCGGGCCGGTGCTGCAGTCCCACTCGGAGCTGTTCGGACGCGTCCCCATCCTCGACATGGACCACCACATCTCCAACCGGCTGTTCGGCCAAGTGGATTGGGTAGATCCGGCGAGCTCGGCCACGTGCGAGATGGTTGCGTTGCTGGCCTGGCGTCTCGAAGTTCCGCTCGGGACCGGGGACGGCATGCTGGCCGCGGCGCTTGCCGCCGGCGTGGTCATGGACACGGGCAGTTTCCAGCACACCAACGTGACGCCGCGGACGCTGGTCGTGGCTGCGGCGCTGCGCGAGGCCGGCGCCCCGCTGAGCGAGATCGCACGGCGCCTGTACCGCAGCAAGCCGAGCACACAGCTGCGTCTCTTCGGGCGCGTGCTGGCCCGCATGGAATCCGACCTGGACGGCCGGCTGGTCTGGTCCACGCTCGAGCTGGCGGACCTCGCGGCAAGCGGCGCGGATCCCGCCGAATCCGAGGGTCTGGTCGACCTGCTGGGCCAGTCGGAGACCTCGGAGGCCTCGATTCTGTTCAAGGAAGGCGACGGTCTCACCCGCGTCAGCGTCCGGACACGCGACGGCGGCGTGGATGCGACGGTCTTGACGGGCCCGTTCGGAGGCGGCGGGCACGCTCGGGCGGCCGGGGCGACTCTGCCGCTGCCACTCGATGAGGCGCGGCGGGCGGTTCTGTCGCGGGCAGCCACGCTCGTCGCCGCGGTCGAGCGGTAGCCGGTGTCGGACCGCCCCCGCGGCATGGACGGGATCCTCGTCGTCGCGAAGGATCCGGGCTTCACTTCGCACGACGTCGTCGCTCTGATACGGCGATTGACGGGGACCCGCCGGGCGGGCCACGGCGGGACTCTCGATCCGTTCGCGTCGGGCGTCCTGCCGGTCTTCCTCGGGCTGGCGACGCGGCTGGTCGAGTACCACATGGGCGACACCAAGGCGTACCGGGCCACGGTCTGCTTCGGAGCCAGCTCGGCGACCGACGACCGCGACGGCGAGCTCGTGCCTGGGGCCGGGCCGGCACCGGCGCGCGAAGCCGTCGAGTCGGCGCTGGCCGCGTCCCGGGGCCCTATCCAGCAGCGACCGCCGGCGTTCAGCGCCCTGAAAGTCGGCGGCAGACGGGCATATCGGCTGGCCAGGGAGGGGACGCCGCCGGAGCTTCCACTGCGGGCGGTCACGATCCACCGTGTGGAGATCGTTGAGTGGGATGCTACCGACCCCGAGCGCCCGACGGCGGTTCTCGACATCGAGTGCGGCGCCGGCACCTACATCCGCTCACTCGCCCGTGACCTCGGGGAGCGGCTGGGCTGTGGCGCTTACCTGGGCGGACTGGTTCGAACCGCCAGCGGGCCCTTCCATCTGGCGGCCGCGCACTCCCTCGACGAGATCCGTAGGGCGGCCGCCGAGGGACCCGCGGCGCTGGCCGCGCTTCTCCTGCCCATAGACGCCGGTCTGGACGCGATCGGTTCGGTGGTTCTGACCGAGGCCGAGACGGCGGCCGTGGCCCGCGGCCAGCAGGTCAAGCCGGCGAGGCGGCCGCAGGCGGAGCAGAACGATCGGTTGCGCATCTTGGACGAGCACGAGGTCCTGATCGGGATGGGGTCATGGCGTGCCGGTCGCGTCGTGCCTGAGAAGATCTTCGTTGGGCTCGGGGCCGGCGTGAACGTGGGAAGCGGGGCGGCCGGCGCCGCATCGCCGTCCGCGCGGACCGCCGAGCGGCCTCTGCGCCTGGTCCGCGCCGGGAATCGCATGGAGGTCGTGGCTGGGATCGACGAGCTCACACCGGATCTGGGCCGGCTCCACCTGGCCGTCGGCGTCTTCGACGGCCTCCACCGCGGCCACCAGTACCTCCTGCGGGAGCTGCGGAAGGCGGCCGCTCGCGCGGGTGCGCGGCCTGCGATCGTGACCTTCGACGCCCATCCCGAGGAGGTCATCGAGGGCCTGGCGCCGCCGCTCCTGTGCGACCCGGATGAGCGGCTCGTCCGTCTGGAGGCCGCCGGGATCGAGGTCGCGGTCGTCCAGCATTTCGACCACGCGCTTCGGACCACCACCTACGACGAATTCGTTGCCAGGATCGCGAGCCACGTGGATCTGGCCGGCTTCGCGATGACGCCGGACGCGGCCTTCGGCTTCGAGCGGCACGGAACCCCCGAGGCCCTTACGGAGCTCGGCGCCCGGAAGGGGTTCGCGGTCACTCTCGTCAGCTCCTACCTGCTCGACGGCGAGCAGGTCCGCAGCTCCGAGATCCGCCGCCGGGTCACGGCCGGCGACCTCGCGGGCGCGCGCCGACTCCTGGGCCGGCCCCTGGACGTGACGGGCACGATCGAGGCGGCCGAAGGCATCGACGGCGCCACTGCAGCGACCGGCCAGCGCCTCACCTTCGACGTTCCGGTGTGCCTCCCTCCGGACGGAACGTATGCCGTTCTGCTCGGCCGGGGCTGGGCCATCGGCACGCCGCCCCTGCCGGCCACTGCGCGCGGCACGGCCACGATCGCCGCCGGATCGGTGGCGGTGGACACGAGCGACACCGGCGGCCAGCTCGGCGAGCGCATCCGCGTCGTCTTCGAGGTGCCTGAGCCGGAGTCCTGACCGCCGCGGCGGCGGCCGACGCCGCCCAAGTCCTGACCACCGCGCCGACGGGACGACGCCGCCCACGCGGAAATCATGTCAAATGCCAATCCCCGTAGCACGGGGCGAAGTCTGGGCGGCTCGGATGGCCCGGTCCGGGTCGTATGTGCGTCGTTGCCACGCTTGACCGGTCCCTTGCGCGCGGCCTGCAGGTGGCCCGGCGGCTCGAAATCGGCCACGGACCCTGTCTCGTGCTACCCGGGCTGGAATCTGGCCAAGTCGCCGGCGTCCTGACCGCCGCGAAGTCGCCGGCGTCTTGACCGCCGCGCTGACTGGTGGCAAGGCCGCCGGCGCGCCGGTAGGGGTCCCGGTTGGGGCACCTTCGGGCTCTCTCGACTGGCGGGGGGGAGCGAACCCTGCTACCATCCGCCAGGCATTTAGAGAGTTGGAGAAACCATAGCCACAGAGAGCTATTCGGAGGAACGTGTGCCGCTCGCGCGGGAGACGAAGGAACAGGTGATCTCGGAGTACGCCGTCAAGGACGGCGACACAGGCTCAGCAGAGGTGCAGATCGCGCTCCTGACCGAGAGGATCAGGGAGCTCACGGAGCACCTGCGAAGCTTCCCGAAGGACAACCAGTCCCGCCGCGGCCTCCTCAAGCTCGTCGGACAGCGACGCCGCCTTCTTGCGTACCTGATCAAGAGGGACAACGCTCGCTATCGGGCCGTCATCGCACGGCTCGGTCTGCGCCGCTAGCGCAACCGCCTTCGAAGCGAGGCTGAGGCCTCGTCAAGGCGTACCCCGCGCCCGGCTCGCCCAGGCGAGAAGAGGACACATCCTTCCTCCTAGCTCAGGAGGAAACACGCTCGTGTCTCAGACATTCGAGACGCAATTCGCCGGACGCACCCTGACCATCGAGACCGGCAAGCTGGCCTTGCTCGCCGGTGGGGCCGTCACGGTCCGCTACGGCGACACCATGGTCCTTGGGACCGCCAACCGGTCGGACCCACGGCCGGGCCTGGACTTCTTCCCGCTCACGGTCGAGTTCGAGGAGCGCATGTATGCCGCAGGGAAGATCCCCGGCGGCTTCATCAAGCGCGAGTCGCGCCCCTCGGAGGCGGCCATCCTGGCATGCCGGCTGACCGACCGCCCGATCCGACCCCTCTTCCCGGAGGGCTACAAAGACGATGTCCAGGTCGTCATCACGGTCCTTTCGACCGACCAGCAGAACCAGGTCGACGTCCTGGGGACCTTCGCCGCATCTTGCGCGCTGACGATCAGCGAGATCCCGTTCATGGGTCCCATCGGCGCCGTACGAATCGGCCGCATAGACGGCGAGTTCGTGGTCAACCCCACGATCGAGGATCTCGATCGCTCCGACATCGACCTGATCGTCTCGGGCACTCGTGACGCCATCATGATGGTCGAGGCCGGCGCGTCGATCGTGCCCGAGGATGTGATGGCCGAGGCCATCCTGTTCGGTCACCGCGCGATGCAGCCGCTGATCGACATTCAGGACGAGCTTCGCGCCGCCGCGGGCAAGCCCAAGGTGGTGGGATACCTGGAGCCCGGCACCGGCTCGGTCCTCGACTTCGTCAAGAAGGTTCGCGAGCCCGGCCAGGAGCTCGTCGTCGTAGACGTCGAGACGACGGGTCGCGACCCCAAGGTTGCCGACCTGATCGAGATCGGCGCCGTGCGCGTGCGCGGCGGCCAGGTCGTGGATCGCTTCTCGACCTTCGTCAGCCCGGGTCGAGCGATCTTCGGCGCCCAGATGCACGGCATCACCGATGCAGACGTTGCCGGCGCGCCGGTGGCCCGAGAGGCGGCCGAGAAGCTGCTGGCCTTCGTGGCCGGCGCTCCCGTGGTGGGCCACAACATCGGCTTCGATCTCGGCTTCCTGGACGAGGCCCTGGGGGAGACCGGGAAGTTCATCGCGGGCGGCTACTTCGATACGCTCGTCATCGCCCGTGAGGGCTACCCGGACCTCGAGTCCTACAAGCTCGGCGAGATCGCCCGATTCTTCGGCATCGCCGTCGAGACCGCCCATCGCGGCCTTCCCGATGCCGAGACGACGGCCGGAATCCTGGCTCGATTCGCGGAGGACCTGTCCGCTCGGATCGACAACCTCGAGGACGGCATCGCGATCTCCGTCCGGGCCAATCGCGAGGAAGGCAAGGATGCCGCCGCCTTGCTGGAGGCCGCTCGGCGACAGGCTCGCGTTAGCAAGGGCCTCTTCTCGCTGGTGCACAAGAAGACGGTTCGCAAGCTCATCCTCGACGAGGGCATCCGCATGGACGGCCGCGGCGTCGACGAGATCCGCCCGATCTCGGTCGAGGTCGGCGTCCTGCCGCGCGCCCACGGCTCCGGCCTCTTCACTCGAGGCCAGACCCAGGCGTTGACCGTTGCCACCCTTGGCCCCTCTTCCGACGTCCAGCGGATCGACACGATCAGCCCCGAGACCGAGAAGCGGTATCTCCACCACTACAACATGCCGCCCTACAGCACCGGTGAGAACAAGCCGATGCGCGGCCCCGGCCGGCGTGAGATCGGCCACGGCCATCTGGCCGAGCGGGCGCTTCTGCCCGTCCTGCCGTCCGAGGAGGAGTTCCCGTACGTGATCCGCCTCGTCAGCGAGTGCGTGACATCGAACGGCTCCACCTCGATGGCCTCCACGTGCGGCTCGAGCCTGGCCCTCATGGACGCCGGCGTCCCGATCAAGGCAGCGGTCGGGGGCGCCGCGATGGGTCTGATCAGCGAGCCGGACGGCCGATTCGCGGTCCTGACCGACATCCTCGGCAAGGAGGATGCTTTCGGCGACATGGACTTCAAAGTCACCGGCACCCGCGAAGGCGTGACCGCCCTGCAGATGGACATCAAGGTCAAGGGCATCAGCGAAGCGATCATCCGTGAGGGCCTTCAGAAGGCCCACGCCGCCCGCATGGCGATCCTCGACAAGATGGACGCCGTCATTCCGAGCAGCCGCACCGAGATGAGCAGCTTCGCGCCGCGCATCATCACCATCAAGATCAACCCCGAGAAGATCCGCGACATCATCGGCAAGGGCGGCTCCGTGATCCGCAAGATCCAGGAGGAGACCGGAACCGAGATCAACGTCGAGGACGACGGCACCGTCCAGGTCGCAGCGGTCTCGGGCGACGCCTCACGCAAGGCGATCCAGTGGATCGAATCGCTCACCCGCGACGTCGAGGTCGGCGGGCTCTACCTGGGCAAGGTGACCCGGATCATGGGCTTCGGTTGCTTCGTCGAGATCCTGCCGGGCAAGGAAGGCCTGATCCGGATCGGCGAGCTGGCCGACTACCACGTGGCCACAGTCGAGGACGTGGTTTCGGTTGGCGACGAGGTCATGGTTGTGGTCGTCGAGATCGACCGCCAGGGCCGTATCAACCTGTCGCGCAAGGCCGCCATGCAGCGTCACCTGGCCAAGACCGAGGCGTAGACCCAGCGAGCGGGCCGGCCCATTTGGCCGGCCCTGCCTCCCCCCGATTGCATAGAGCGCTGCATATGCAGGCCTCTATGCATCGTGGGGGCGGCCAAACTGGGCGCTGGTATACTCGCCGGGTGCCCGCTATCTGAAGCATCCTGAGTGGAGCCATGTCCCGAGAAGCTCGCCCGCTGACCGTAGCGGTCGTCGGCGCCACCGGCGCCGTCGGACGAACGATGATCCAGGTCCTCGCCGAACGCCACTTCCCGACGGGGGAGCTGCGGCTGCTGGCCTCCGGTCGCTCGGCCGGATCGACCGTCAGCGCCGATGGGCGAACTCTCACGATCGGGGAGGCGACCCCCGAGGCCTTCGAAGGCGTCGATATCGCCCTCTTCTCAGCTGGGACGGACGTCTCGCGTCAGCTCGCCCCGGAGGCGGCCGCTCGCGGCACGACCGTGATCGACAACTCCAACGCCTGGCGTATGGATGGCAACGTACCGCTCATCATCAGTCAGGTGAACCCCGAAGACGGCGAGTGGCACGAGGGCATCGTCGGCAACCCCAATTGCTCCACGATGCAGCTCGTTCCGGTCCTGATGGCCCTTCGCGACACCGTCGGGATCGAGCGGGTGGTGGTGGACACGTACCAATCCGTGTCCGGCACGGGCGCCGAAGCCCTGGCCGAGCTGGAAACGCAGATCCGGGCTCACGTCGCCGGGGAGCCCAAGGTTGCGAGCGTCTACCCGCACCCGATCGCCTTCAACGCCCTCCCGGAGATCGATGTCTTCATGGACAACGGCTATAGCCGCGAGGAATGGAAGGTCGTCACCGAGAGCCGGAAGATCCTGCACCTGCCGGATCTCCGGGTCTCATGCACGGCGGTGAGAGTGCCCGTGTTCGTGGGCCATTCGGAGGCCGTCCACGTCGAGACGAGCCGTCGGATGACCCCGGACGAGGCCCGGCGAGCGTTCGCGGCCGTTCCCGG
This sequence comes from Candidatus Limnocylindrales bacterium, assembly GCA_049520815.1. Lineage (GTDB taxonomy): Bacteria > Chloroflexota > Limnocylindria > Limnocylindrales > CSP1-4 > Fen-1039. The sequence continues at coordinate 6,822 of JBEKPL010000054.1, read as the reverse complement.
GGTGGTCGTCATGGACGAACCGGAGGCTCACGTCTATCCGATCGCCACACAGGCTGCCGGCAAGGACGAGATCTACGTTGGCCGTGTTCGCACGGACCCATCCGTGGAGCATGGACTTGCCTTCTGGATCGTCAGCGACAACCTTCGCAAGGGCGCGGCGACCAATGCGGTGGAGATTGCCGAGGTGCTCGTGGAACGGGACTGGGTGAAGGCCCGATCTCGACGGCCGGCGCCGAGCGGGGCAGGGGAAGCATCGTGACCGAGGCCGAGCGCCAGGCGGCGCTCGACGCCATCGGGGCGGAGGTGGCGGCCTGCACCCGCTGCCGGCTGCACCGGACGCGAACACGGGCCGTCCCCGGAGAAGGCACGGCAGCGACGGAAGTCCTCTTCGTGGGCGAGGGCCCCGGCTTCAACGAAGATCGCGAGGGGCGCCCGTTCGTGGGCCAGGCTGGCGCCCTCCTGACCGAACTCCTGGCTTCCCTCGGGTGGTCGCGCCGGGAGGTCTTCATCACGAACGTCGTCAAGTGCCGGCCCCCGGAGAACCGCGACCCGGAGCAGGACGAGATCGCCGCGTGCGCGCCGTTCCTGACTCGCCAGCTGGAGGCCCTGGATCCGGCCCTGGTCGTGACTCTGGGCAGGTTCTCGATGGCTCGCTTCAGTCCGGGCGCCCGCATCGGCCAGGTCCACGGCACGTTCAGGCCGGCCGACGCTGCTTCCGGCGCTCCCGGCGCACTGACGTTCGCCATGTATCACCCGGCCGCGGCACTTCATCAGGGATCGCTGAAGGACACACTCTTCCGCGACATGCAAGGTGTGCCCGCGGCCCTGCTCGAGGCGCGAGCCAGACGCGCCGCGATGCCGGCACCGGCCTTCGATTCAGCCACAACGATCGGGGACCCTGTCCCGAACCAGTCGGCCGAGGTCGGCGGGGGCTCGGATGCGATGCCAAACCTCATCGAATCCGACCCCACGGCGCAACTTCCCCTCTTCTAGGATGAGCACCAGCGAACGGTCCCGTCACACGAGCATCGATGCCTGACAACCAGACGCCGCTCCGCATCATCCCCCTCGGAGGCGTGGGGGAGATCGGCAAGAACATGTACGTCTTCGAGTACGGCGACGACATCGTCGTTGTCGACTGCGGGCTCATGTTCCCCGACGAGGAGATGTTCGGCATCGACCTCGTCATCCCGGACGTCACCTACCTGCGCGAAAACCGCGAGAAGGTCCGGGCCTTCCTGATCACCCACGCTCACGAGGACCACATCGGCGGGCTTGCGTACGTGTTGCCGTACTTCCCCGGCGTGCCCGTATACGCCTCCGCACTCGCCCGTGGGCTGCTCGGCATCAAGATCAAGGAGCGCAAGCTCCACAACAATCCTCTCCTGCCTCTCGAGCCCGGGGACGACCTCGAGATCGGGCCGTTCCGCGTGGAGCCGTTCCGGATCAGCCACTCGATCCCGGACGCCATGGGAATGGCCCTCCATACGCCCATCGGGACCGTCGTCACCACCGGCGACTTCAAGTTCGACCACACTCCGGTGGACGGCCGGAGGTCGGACTTCGCGATGCTGTCGCGGCTGGGCGAGGACGGGGTCGTCTGCCTGCTCTCCGACTCGACCCGCGCCGAGAGCCCCGGCTACACCCTGTCCGAGCGAACGGTTGGCGAGACCTTCCGCGAGATCATGGAGCCGCTTGACGGCCGCGTGATCGTGGCCACCTTCGCCAGCAACATCGCCCGCATCCAGCAGGTCCTGGACGCGGCAGGCACGTTCGAACGCAAGGTGGCCGTCGTGGGGCGGTCGATGGAGCAGAACTTCCGCATCGCGACGGACCTCGGCTACCTGACGTTCCCGCCCGGGCAGGTCGTGGGCAAGGACCAGATCGGTTCCACGCCGGCGGACCGGATCGTGATCGCCACCACGGGCGCTCAGGGCGAGCCGATGGCCGGCCTGGCCCGCATGGCCAACCGCGACCACCGTTTCGTGGAGATCCAGCCCGGCGACACCGTCATCGTCAGCGCCAGTCCCATCCCCGGCAACGAGGAGTACGTGGCGCGCACGATCGACAACCTGTTCAAGGCGGGCGCGAACGTCTTCTACCACACCGTCAAGCACGCCCACGTCTCGGGCCACGCGAGCCAGGAGGAGCTCAAGCTGATGCTCGGGCTGACGCGACCCAAGTACTTCATCCCGATCCACGGCGAGTTCCGGATGCTGGTGCAACACGGGCGCCTCGCGGTCGAGACGGGGGTGGCGCCGGAGAACATATTCATCATCGAGAATGGCCAGGCTATCGAGTTCTACGCCGATGGGGCCGCCCGGCGCGCGGCTCCGGTGACGTCGGGGTACGTCCTGGTCGATGGCCTCTCGGTTGGTGACGTGGGCGAGGTGGTCCTGCGAGACCGGCGCGCCCTCGCCAGCGACGGCATGTTCATCGTGGTGGTGACCGTGGACAAGCAGACGGGCAAGGTGGTCACGCGGCCGGAGATCGTGACCCGGGGCTTCGTCCATGGCAACGAGCGGGATCCGCTCATGGACGGCGCCGTGGAGCACATCATGGCGGCGATCGAGAGCCCGGGCGATCGAACCAGCGAGGTCGCACTGCTCAAGAGCCAGATAAAGGACGAGATCTCGCGTTACCTGTACGAGCAGACGCGCCGGCGGCCGCTCGTCTTTCCTGTCGTGGTGGAGGTGTAGATGGCGACTCGCACGACGGCCGCCTCGAGCCGCCCGGCTTCGAGCCGGAGCCCACGGCCGCCCGCCGCGCGTCGGCGCAGGCGCCATATGCAGGTGGCCCCGGACCTGATCCGCCAGGTCCTCGGCGTGGGCTTCCTGATCCTGGGCGTGACGATCCTGATTGGACTCACTCTGAAGGGCGGCCAGTTGACCGACCTGGAACTCAAGCAGATCGCGCCGTACTTCGGTTCCATGCGCTGGCTGCTGCCGTTCATCCTGATCCCTTTGGGCTACTACCTGGAGCGGGCCAACGGCGAGCACTGGGACTGGCAGCTGACCGTGCTCGGCTCGGCGGTCGCGTATGTGGCGGCTGTGAGTCTCGCAGCCCTCGTGAACCAAAAGCAGCCGTGGGGCGGTACGGTCGGTCGAGCGATCGCCGACTTCCTGGCTCCACTGGTGACGGCCCCGGGCGCCGGCCTGATCCTCACGATGCTGGTGGTGGCGGGGGTCTTGCTCGCGCTCGACATGTCGCTGCCTGCCGTCGTGGAACCGCCGGCGCGTCTTATCGGGCGTGCCCTCGAGAAGCTGTTCCGACCCACGCCCGTTCCGCCGGGCGGAGCGACGCCCGCCAGAGCGGACCGCGCGGACAGGGCCGGCCGCGAACCGGCCGGGGCCGAGGGACGCGGCAGGCTGGCGGACGAGCGAGCGCCGTCGATCCCGGTGGCCATTCCGAATCCCGGCCCGACTTCGCAGACGTTCGCGCCACAGGCCACGCCTGCCTCCGCGCTGCGAGACGGCGGTCCGCTGAGGGAGAGCCCGACGGCGGTTGAGGTCGTGCCGTCCGAAGGACCCCTACGCGAGGGACTCTCCATCCGCGATGGCGTCCCGGTGAGAGGGCGACGGTCGGTTCCCGGAGACGGGTCTGCTGCCGGACTCGGCGGTGGCGACCTGGCGACGACCATGGCCCTGCGTCGCGAGTACCACCTCCCACCGCTGGCCCTGCTCGAGGACATCGCGCCGAGCAGCGGCGACAGCACGATGGACCACGCCCGCAATGCCGCCATCATCGAGGCCAAGCTGGCCAGCTTCTCCATCCCTGCCAGGGTGACTGTATGGAACGCCGGCCCGGTGGTCACTCAGTACGAGGTGGAGCCCTCGCCGGAGATCAAGGTCAGCCGCATCGAGGCCCTCGCCGACGACCTGGCGATGGCTCTGGCCGCTCGCACGATCCGGATCGAGGCGCCCATCCCCGGCAAGAGCGTGGTCGGGCTCGAGATCCCCAACAAGGCCTTCAACATCGTCGCCCTGCGCCGGATCCTCGAGGAGGTGGACTTGCGAGCCGCCTCCAAGCTCACCTTCGCTCTCGGTCGGGACGTGGCCGGCCACGCCCGGGCCGCGGATCTGGCCAAGATGCCGCACCTGCTCATCGCCGGGACTACGGGCTCAGGCAAGAGCGTCATGGTCAACGCCCTGATCACGAGCCTGCTCTGCAATGCCACTCCGGATGAGGTCCGGTTCGTCCTGATCGACCTCAAGAGCGTCGAGCTCTCGGGCTACAACGGCCTCCCTCATCTGATGGTCCCGGTCGTGACGGAGCCGGAGCGAGCCAAGGCGTCTCTGAAATGGGCCGTGTCCGAGATGGAGAGCCGCTTCAGGCGATTCGCGGGGGCGGGCGCGCGCAACGTCGCCGGATACAACGAGACCCGAGCCGATCCAGCCGACCGCATGCCGTACCTGGTCATCATCATCGATGAGCTGGCGGATCTGATGATGCGAGGGGGAAGAGACATGGAGGAGCCGATCGTCCGCCTGGCCCAGAAGGCGCGAGCCACGGGGATCCACCTGGTCCTGGCCACCCAGCGGCCGTCGGTCAACGTCGTCACGGGCTTGATCAAGGCCAATTTCCCGAGCCGGATCGCCTTTGCCATGTCGTCCCAGATCGACTCCCGGACCATCCTCGACATGCCCGGTGCCGAAGACCTCATCGGTCGGGGCGACATGCTCTTCCAGCCGGCCGACCTGCCGCGGCCGGTCAGGCTCCAGGGGGTGTTCGTCTCCGACAAAGAGATCGCCAACATTGGTGAGCACTGGCGAGCGGAGGCGGAGCCGCACTACGACATGGGCATCGTGGAAACGGGTGAAGAGCCCGATAGCCTGGAGCAGCCGTTCGACGACGAGGCCGACCGCCTGCTGCTCGATGCCGTAGACGTCGTCCAGGAGTACGATCGTGCATCCGCGTCGCTCCTGCAGCGACGCCTGAAGATCGGCTACGCCCGAGCGGCTCGTATCATCGACCAGCTGGAAGATCGCGGATACATCGGGCCGTTCGAAGGATCCAATGCGCGGCAGGTGCTGCGCCGAAATGGCACGCCGTCCAATCCGGCCTTCGGAAACGGCGAGGATGAGGCATGACGAGCACCAATCCATCGCGTCGAGCGACGACCCGACGCCCAGTCGGTTTCCGGGGGGGTCGTGGCGGCTCGGGAGGGGACGGCAACGGCCGCTCGCCGGTGGGGGAGCAGCTTCGCGAAGCCCGCGAGCTGAAGGGGTTGGATCTCTACCGCGTCGAGCGCGACACCAAGATCCGTACCAAGTACCTGGAAGCTCTCGAGAGCGGCGATTTCGGCGATCTTCCGGGCGAGGTCTACACCCGCGGTTTCCTGCGCAACTACGCCACTTATCTGGGCCTCGACGCGGACGAGGTCATCGACGAATGGCGTCGCGAAGCTGGTGAGCCGGAGCCGGCGGCGCCGGCGAAGCCGGTATTCGGTGGCCCGCAGCCTATGAGGATCAGACGGGGCATCGTCTTCCAGCGCAGCCACATCATCATTCTGGTCGTCGTGGTCATCGTCGTCGCGGTCGGGTCGTACTTCGGCTACCAGGTCACGCGGTTCCTGCAGTACCCGTCCGTGGGGGTCTCCGACCCGTCGGGGCAGCAGACGCTGGAGCTCCCCCCGGGAACCACGAGCTACGTCCTGAAGGGCACGGCCACACCTGGAACCACAGTCCTGATCTCCTGGGATGGCCAGGACCCCACCACCGTGACGGTGGACGATTCCGGCCACTGGGCATACACCGCGTTGCTCCACTCCGACACCAACCAGTTCGACATCATTGCCAAGAACCTGGACACGAATCACGCCAGCCAGAGCTCACGGGTGTTCATCCTGGTCCCGGTCGTCACGCCCAGCCCACCGCAGCCGGAGGTCGCGTTCGTCACGCCGGCCGACGGCGCCTCGGTCAAGGACGGCGCGGTCAACGTGAGCGGCACAAGCTCGCTGGTCGGCAGCGTAACCCTGACTCCAACATATCTCGGGCCGCCGCCGGCACCAGGTGCGACGATTCCTCCCACGGCCACGTCGGGGCCCCTCGCCTCGTCCGCCCCGCCCGCCGGCTCGACCGGCTCGCCGGAGGCCTCCGCCAGGCCGAGCGCGTCGCCCGGGCCGAGCGCGTCGCCCGGTCCAACGCCTGCCACGGTCAATCCGGGCGCGGACGGGTCGTTCACCTTTGCCCTCAAGCTCACCCCGGGTCGCTGGCAGTTGACGATCGAGGGCTCGAGCTCCAACGGACGGACGGCGGCGCCGGTCTCACGTACGGTCGTCGTTCCCTACAAGGGTCTGTACGTGGTGGTCGAGGTCAAGGGTGGGCCCGCGTGGATGAGGTACGCAGGCGACGGCGCCGCGATCGATTCGAGCACCTATCCGGATGGCTACAAGTTGACCTTGACGCTCAACAAGTGGTTCTGCGTTCTTGTGAGCGGGCAGCCCGGTCGCGTCTTCGTGACTGTGAACGGCACCTCGCTCGGGCCGGTCAGCAAGTACGGGGGCACGCATCTCTATGTCGACACGACCAGCGCCGCCAGGAATGTCGCCGGTTGCCCCGCCTGACGGGCAATGGAGGACGAGCCGCTGGTCCAGCTGATCGCCCGGCTCCAGGCACTGTGTCTGGAGCGCGGACTTACCCTGGTCACTGCCGAGTCGTGCACGGGCGGCCTGGTCGCGAAGCTGATCACGGACGTGCCCGGCTCCAGTGGCTACTTCCGAGGCGGGGTCGTGGCCTACGCCGACGAGACTAAGGAGCGGCTCCTGGGCGTCGACCCGGAGCTCATCGCCGCTCACGGCGCCGTAAACGGTTAGCGTCTGGT
>JBEKPL010000053.1:0-17401 GCA_049520815.1 Candidatus Limnocylindrales bacterium | reverse complement strand
GCGACTCGACGCGCTCCCGGGCTTCGTCGACTTCTACAATCGGACCCGCCCGCACACCGCGCTAGGTGGACTCTCACCGATCGACGTTGTCAACAACGTCCGTGGAGACCACAGCTAGCGGCGCGCTGACCGCCGGCGGATGGCCGGGGCGAGCAGGGTTACGAGCCCAAGGGCCAGGAGGAGGCCCGATCCGGCGAGGACGAGCAGCATCCAATCGATGCCGGACTGCGAAGTCGCGGCGGCCCGCTGCTCATTGGGAGGCGTGCTGGAGATCGACATGTCCGCGGCGCCACCTCCGGCAAGGGCGGAAGCATTGGGGGTCGCGCCCTTCTCGGGCGCACCGGACGAGAGCGGCCCGAAGTCTTGCGCTGACGGGATGGCCGGAGAGGACTCCGTCCCGACGCCGCTCTGGGTGCTGCCCGGTGCGAAGCTGCCTGACGTGTCCGGCTGGGCAGGACCGGCCGTGGCCGCCGGCGAGGGGATGGCGGAGCTCGCCGAGAAGTTCTGGGCCGCTGAGGCGGCAGGGGCCTGCGCGGCGATCCTCTCGCCGGGCATCCCGGTGTCAAGCGATGCCGATGTCGCGACCGTTCCGAACATCGAGAGGGCGCCCGTCAACACCAGGCCCGAAAAGCCAATGGCAACCAGAGCGCCTCCGAACGACCGCCTCCGGCCGACCCCCAGGAGTCGCGCCCAGCCTCGCCGGCGCGGACGCAGTCGCGCGGCGTCCTCTCCGGTCAGGGCGAAGTCGCGGGGCCGGGCCGGGACCGGCAGCGCGGTTGTGGCTTTCGCGATCGCCCCGAGATCGGCGTAGAGGGCGGCGCACTCATTGCAGCCGTCCACCAGCTCCAGGGCGCGGGCCCGTTCGCGATCGTCAGCGTCACTCCCATACAAACGGGCGATCAGCAGCTCGTCGTGTCCGGCGTGTGCGGCAGCGGCGGTCTTCGGCATCTCGCTCCTCAGACGATCTCAGCCACGGAACAGTTCCCGATTCGGGGCCAGGGCGTGGCGGAGCGCGAGACGGCCGCGGTGGATGCGCGACTTCACCGTCCCGATCGAAACCCGCATGATCCCGGCGATCTCCGCGTAGTCATAGCCGTCCACGTCGAACAGGACGATACAGTTGCGTTGCTCGAACGGCAGAGCATCCAGCGCTCGCGCCAAGGCCTTCGAACGCTCGACGACGAGGGCCCGACTTTCCGGCTCGGCCTCAGGTCCGGCCGGCGGCTGCCAGCTGTCGTCCTCGAACTCCGGGTAGGGCTGAACCGGCCGGCGGCGGCGCGCCCGCTGCATGTCCATGGCCGCGTTGACGGCGATCCTGCCGAGCCAGCTTCGGACGCTGCCGCCCCGGAACGACTCCAGATTCCGGTAGGCGCTGAAGAAGGCCTCTTGGACCGCGTCCGCGGCCTGGTCCGGGTCCGGGACGAGGCGGTAGACCAGGGCGAAGAGGTGGTCCTGATGACGGGCCACGAGCTGGTTGAAGGCGTCCAGCCGGCCACGCAGGGCCTCGTCGACCAGGGCCGCGTCGATGCCCTGGCCTTGCGTCTCCGCGCCGCGATCGCGTGCTGCGCTCAGATCGGTCACGACTCGCCCGTCAGCCCCTCTCTGGTCCAGAACGCCACCTCCCGCAGCCGGGAGGATGGGCCGTGGCGGCGCGAGGATAGCATGGGGTTCGCGACGGCTGGTCCGCGCTTGTTGCGGGCCCCCACCCGGGGCCGCGCCGGTGCCACCGCCCGGTCGGCTGGGGCCCACAGGCTGTACCATGCCCGCCGGACCGTGCCGACGTGGCGGAACTGGCATACGCGCTCGACTCAAAATCGAGTGACCGTAAGGTCATGCGGGTTCAACTCCCGCCGTCGGCACCAATCCTTCTCCCCGACTCGACAGCGCCCGATTCGTGCTCAGGTCGGGCCTGGAAGCCGTCTCATTTGACCGGTTCGCGCCGCAATCCGGCGGAGATGGGAACACCCATGGGAACACCCGGCGGGCGACACCCGGGTGCTCGCTGGACTCAGTGAGGCTTGCTGCACAGGCAGAAACGCAGTGGCCACGCCAGTGGAAGGGCGCGCCGGCACGGGATCTGCTGGATATGGTCGGGGCGAGAGGATTTGAACCCGCCATTCCCATCACTCGGATAGTGGTGCCGAGCTGGATCGCGGAGGCTCTCGACGCGGTGGCCTGAGCGCATGTCTTGCCGCGCTCCGTCGGGGCGCATTCTGAGCCCGGGGTGCAACACTGTGCCGGACTCAGACGTTAGACCCAATGCGAGGGAAGGCATTGTGGAAGCTGCGACGCGGCTCACGCCCGCTGATGCTCGGGACCTAGAGGCAGCCTTTAGCATCCACATGCCCTGGCTCCGGCGGCGGATCGCGCTCATAGTCGGCGATCCGGAGGAAGCTTCCGACCTCGCCCAGGAGGCTTTCGCCCGCGCCGTTGAGAAGTGGCCACTGGGTTCGCGCGACGACATCGCCCGCTGGCTCGCGGCCGTCGGGATAAGGCTGGCCATCGACGAGATGCGAAGACGCCGAAGGTGGGGCTTCCTGCAGCTCCACGAGACCGATGCTGCCTGGGCCCTGCAGACGGACCCGGACCTCTGGCGGGCTATCTCGCAACTGGAGCCCGCGACGCGGGCTGCATTGCTGCTGACGGTGCTGGACGGATACACACAGGAGGAGGTCGCGACCGCACTTGGCGTCGCGCGAGGCACGGTGGCGAGCTGGCTGTCACGAGCGCGCGCCCGGCTCCGGCCGGTGATCGGGAGCACAGACGATGGACGATAGGTTCGACGAACGACTGCGCGACAGGCTGAGCGGACTGGATGCGGCAGTCCCGCCCGAGGCGCCGGTGGTCCGCCGCAAACTCGCGACACCAGTTCGCCCGCGGGTGGTCCGCGCCGCCGGCACACGATCTTTGGGCCTGACCGCGGCTCTCGCGCTGGCCCTGGTCGCGCTGATCTCGGCGGGCTTGGCCGCCCGATATTTCGTCGCGACGGAACCGACCGGGTCGCCTACCGCGGCTGCCACGGCCAGCACCGAGGCGACCGCTAGTGTGCCTGCGACGCCCACGAGCGAACCGACGGTGATAATGGGATCCGAGGGCTTCCCGGTCTCGATCGATGGGCAGCGAGTCTACCGACTCGACGACCGAGCGGCGTGGCAGAACCTGAGCGCCAGTTTCATCGTGGCCGCCGGGGCTCCGTACGGGCCGCCGTCCTGCCCGAGATTTGAGGAAGCTACTCCTGGCCCGACCGCGGAGGCGGATCTCCTGGGTCGGTGCCCAGACGTAATCCTCTTCAACACCTCCGGATACGCCAGTGGCTCGGGCTGGAGCGGGATGGGAACCGCGCCCAAGGGTCTGTCTTTGGACGCGGTCACCGGGTGGGGCGGGCACATCATCGTGGTGCGAGCCCATACCCACGATCCCGAAGCGGCCCAGTGCAGCGCGGCCGAGCGAGCCGGATGCGAAGCCGCGCTGGTGGTCGAGGCGATCGTCTGGCCCTCAGTGCCGGATGAGGTCGACGGCGAGCACGTTTACCGCGGCAGCGATGAATGGAGCGGAAACCTCGCCAGGCTCGGTAGAACCTTCCTGTTTGGCGGTCTGGTCCGCGTCCAGGCGACGGGCCAGCAATTCAGCGAGTGCTCGGCCTCCATGGCGGCCAGCCAGTTGCTCGCGTACTGCAGTCAAAACTCGACGGCCATCGACAGTGCCGACATCGCGCCCAACAGCGACATCCAGGCCATGGCTGACCAGGTGGTCGTGGTGCGCGCTCACGTCAACGATCCGCTGGCGGCGGATTGCCCGGCAGCAGTGCGAACCGCGTGCGAGCAATCCGTCGTCGTCGAGTCGGTAGTGTGGTCCTCGAAACCGTACTCGACGGCTCGCTCGGTGCCACTGCCAACGCCTTCCGGGACGCCATAGATGCGGAAAGGGGGTTGTCTCCGCAACCGAGGCCGGGCGGGGATGGTCGCAGCGAGAGGAGTGGGAGCTGCGCTTTCCAACTGACCTACGAGATCGTGGCGCCCGGTTCAGTGGCAGCCGAAGTAGCTTAGTCCGTTGGGCTCCCCAGGGCTTTGACCCTGCCGCTACGGGGCGCAGTCGCCGGGCGTGCCAGATGAGGATTGCGGCGGGCCACCACCTGTTGGCACAAAGTCGCCTGCCCAGACTATGAGGCGGCCACAAGAGAGATCGACCTCTTCTAAGCGGCCGGTGTGCCCGATATACCCGCCGGCATCGGTCGTGGTCGAAACCTGACCCGCGTCGACGTGCCTAGACGTCAGCACTCGGCCGGATGGCGAGCGTACCTCCACGTCCCAAGGAAGGGGAGGGAGCGCAGCGTCGTCTATCGCAGGAACCTGGCCGCCGGGCGGATAGTCCGCGACGCGCTGGCCGTTCACGACGAGTGTCACGTCGAGGGTCGTGCCGTTGGAGATTCCAAGGTGCACGCGCGGCGACGGCGACGGCGACGGCGACGGCGACGGCGACAGGGTCGTTTCCCCGCTGCACGCGCTCAGCATCATGGCAACCAGCACACCCAGGACCAATCGCATCGATCGAGCCCTCATGACCAATCTCCTGCGCAGTCTACGGCTGACGGGGCGTGAGGACACAACCAGGCCCATGGTCCAGCGCCCGGACAGGCCCGAGACTGGAACCCAAGAACGGCTAGCGGCGTCTGCCAGAGGCGCTACTTCGTCTGGGTCTACGGTAGCTGCTTGAGGGCGTAGAGAAACTCGTAACAAGCGGCATCCGGGGTTAGGCAACCAAGGTTCGGGTCCAGCCTGCGCACGCACTCGACTGCGCCGACATGATCATCAGCCCCGCCCTCTCGGTAAGTTCCTACTAGCGGATCGCGGCGATAAGAGGCGAACCCGCCCGATGACCCCGTGCATCGGGCCATACTCGCCGGTCGCAGCGATCTAGCGAAGTCCGTCGAGAACGCTTCCATCCGACCGACCATGTCGGTGGGTTCGCGATCTCGGCCGTCGTCCGAGCTCAGGACTGCCGTTTCCACACAGGCTGACGGTTGTCGCTACACCGCGGACCGGGGAATTTGGCACGCCATATGGTACGCAGAAAGCCTTGACTCTCCCGATTGGTCGGCCTAGCGTCTTCGGTGGCGACCGGCCCAGGTCCGGGTAAGGCGTACCAGGGCAAGACAGACCGCTCGCCCCCACTTTTCGGAGCCGCCTACGCGAGCTCTTCACGGCGATAGCTGTGAGCAAAGCGTCGGCTGATTCTGGCTGTTCGAAATCAGATAGGAGGCCATGACATGGCACTTAGCAGGCACATTCCAATCACCAACGAGCTGGTGTTCCCGGCAGGGGCATACGCGGTTGGAGGCGTCGAACAGGTCGTCGACTTTGAGGCGTCTACCCGCGAGCAACGGGTCCAGGCGCATGATCGAGACTCGGGCCTCCCGACCTGGGCAGTCTCGGTGTTCGACGCCGATCCCGATGCGCGGGCGAAGGTCGTGCGGGTCAAGATTTCGTCCCGCACTCCGCCGACGCTGCCGCAGGCGCCGGCAGGTTCGCCGTTCCCGGCGGTGTCGTTCGAGGGTCTGACGGCGACGCCATACGTGGATACCTCAGGGTCCCGACCGCGCCTGGCCTGGTCGTTCCGCGCTACGGCGGTTCGAGGCGCGTCGCCCAAGGCGCAGGTCCCCCAGTCTCTCCATCGCCCCGAGTCGGGCGGGTAGGAGCGGGTCGGTGGTTCCTCCTGCGTCCCCATCGCTGGTCGAGCCGGCGTCCCTGACGGTCCTCTCGCGCCGATATGGCGCCGGTGCACCGGCCGTCGTCGAGTTGATCCGCCGTACCGGCGGCTGCACCTCGCCGATCCGCCTGCAAGGCGAGTCCGTTGCTGTCTCGGCAGGCACCGGAGCAGTCCTCGCTCGCCAGTCGACGCGGTCACAAGCCCCCGGCTTTCTCCTGGTTGCCTGTGGCAATCGCCGCGAGTCGCGGTGCCCTCCCTGCTCAGAGCGTTATCGCCGGGACGCCTACTTCCTCGTCGCCGCCGGACTTGCGGGTGACGAGGCCCGAGGCGTGTCAGCATCGGTCGGCTCGCATCCGCTCGTGTTCGCGACGTTCACCGCACCGTCGTTTGGCGCGGTCCATCGCCGCGTCGTCGACGGAAGTGGAGTGCGCCCGTGCCGGCCAGGTGGTCAGCCGGAGTCATGCGAGCACGGCCTGTCCCTCCGTTGCCTCGAGCGTCATGCCCAGGGCGATCCCCGGATCGGCGCGGCGCTGTGCCCCGACTGCTACAACTACGAGGCCGCGGCTCTGTGGAACGCGAACCTTGGAGCCCTGTGGCGCCGGACGATCACGTACCTGCCGCGCGAGCTCGCGGCCTTGGGCGGACTTAGCGTCGCAGTGCTGCGCAGCCAGGTCCGCGTCGCCTACGCGAAGGTCGCGGAATTCCAGGCCCGGGGTGCCGTGCACGTCCATGCGGTCATCCGGCTCGACGGACCAAACGGTCCCGACACCGCGCCGGCGGGCGGAGCGACGGCGCAGCGTCTAGCGGAGGCCGTCGCCCGCACCGCGGCGCGAGTATCGATCACGGTGGCAGGACCCAACGGCCGCGAGCTGATCGTCCGCTGGGGCGAGCAGGTCGACGTCCGGCCCATCGCGCGCAACGCGAGCCGTGGCGATGCCGATGGGACCGCAGTCGCAGGCTACCTCGCAAAGTACGCAACCAAGGACGCAGGCGCTGGCGGAGGACTCGATCGACGGATCCGCGTCAAGGGGGTGATCGAGCGAGCCGAGCTCTCCGACCATGCCCGAGCCTTGATGCGGTCGGCCTGGACCCTCAGTCCACGCTGGGCCCATACCCTCGGCTTTCGGGGCCACTTCCTGACAAAGGCCCGTCGCTACTCGGTGACCTTCGCCGCGTTGCGAGGCGTCCGGGCGCAGTTTCGAGCCCAGGCCGATCCCTGGCTCACCCAGATCCGCGCCAAGGCCATAGGCGACCAGGTCGTCATCCGACGGAGCTTCCACTACGCCGGATCAAGGCTGAGCCCGGCTGAGCGGGCCGTGGCCGCGAGCTTTGGAGCGAGCGTAACCTGGCGAGTCAGCAGCGGGGGCAAGGATCGATGGCATCCCGACCGACCTTCGCCGTGACCTTGCCGCAGAAGGCAGCACCGGTCGCCGCTAGCGTGCCCGCCGTGCGTCTGACTCACGTCACCTGCAAGCCGGCCGCTGGCGACAAGGCGGTCCCGAAATGACCGAGCAACGACTGTTGTCCGTTGCCCAGGTCGCCCTGGAGCTCGGCATTCCGGCCGCCCATGCTCGCGTCCTCATGCGTCGCCACCCTGAAGGGTGCACGCGAATCAGCAAGCGCGTCGTGTACGCGCGCCGCGACCGCCTGGCCGATCTACTGGAGGAAGGCTACGATGAAGGACATGCCGAACCCAAACGGCAAGCACAGCAAGCAAACCCGCCACCGCGGCCAGGGCTCCGTCGTGGAGTGGACGGACAAGTACCGCGTGCGACGCTGGCGCTGGCAGGGCAGCTACGTCGACGAGACCGGCACGCGGCGACGACCCCGGACGGCGGGGTATCCGACGAAGAGAGAGGCGGAAAAGGCCGGCACGAAGCTACTGCGCGACCTCGTCGAGCTGCAGGAGTCGGGCGTCTCGTTGCGCTCGATCGATACGACCGTGGCTGACGCTGTCGACTCCTGGCTCGAGGGTTGCAAGGACCGTGTCCGCCCGCTGTCGCTTGAGGCGTACGAACTGGACGCGAAGCTGCGAATCCGCCCATCCGTCGGCGCTATCCGGCTGCACGAACTAACGGTTGAGGACGTCCGTGCCGCCGTCCGATCCTGGGGTGGGCCGGGCGGTCACACGCTGACTCGGTTATCGTCGGCCCTTCGCTATGCCCATGCCCAAGGTCTGGTGGCGCGCAACGTCGCCGCCCTCGTCGACGCGCCTGCCGCGGCCGAGAAGCGGGAGGTCCCGACAATGGGCCCCGACGAACTCCGCGCGATCTTCGACGCGACCGCAGGGACCCGGCTCTACCCGATCGTCGTGCTGGCGGGCGCTTGCGGCCTCCGCCGCGGGGAGATCCTGGGCCTTCGGGCTGGCGACGTCGATCTCGAGGGAGCGGTCCTGACGGTCCGCGGCCAGTACGGCCGCGTGCCAGGCCAGGGTGCGCGGATACGGGACACGAAGACCGCGAGCAGTGTCCGGACCGTCGCCATGCCGGCGCTCGCCGTCGAGGCCGTCCGCGAGTACCTCGCCTGGCGCGAAACGCAGCCCGCACCGATCGACGGCCGACTCTTTGCCTGGCATCCAAACACGCTCGATCGCCACTTCCGCGACGCGATGCTGGCAGCGGGCCTCGCCGACATCCGGCTGCACGATCTCCGGCACGGGTTCGCGACCGTCCTGGCAGCGCAGGGCGTTCATCAGCGCGTAGCGATGGCGGCCTTGGGCCATGCTGCCGAGGCGATGACACACCACTACACCGGCGTCCTGGACGCCAGCCTGCGCGATGCGGCGGACCGCGTCGAGCGTGCGTTGAGGCGGACGTCGTAGGGGGCTTGGCGCACATTTCCGGACACGATGGGAACACCCATGGGAACACACTGCCCTTGCCGGCGGCGCTTTTGAGCACGATCAGGCCCTCTCGGTGCCGACTCCCGCCGTCGGCACCACCAGCCCGCGGTCGCGCCCATCGGCAGACGGCGCGCGAACCCTGATCCCCGGAGCCGGCTGCTAGCAGTGGAGAAGGCTGCCGCCACCGCCTCCGCCGCCGCCGCTGGGAGCGGCGCCCGGAACGGTATCGAGGGAGTGAGCCACGAGGTCCTTGGCCTTGGCCCAAGTGGTCTGGTTGATGTACGTCACGCCCGGGTTCCCGAGCGTCGTCGGATCGAGGTTGATGCTCTTGACGTTCCCGCCGACGATGTTCTGCGCCAGACCCGCCCATTGCGAGATATCCGTCGTCGGCAAATCGGTCTTGAACATGCTCATGTCGTTGATCAGCGAGGTAACCCGGGGCAGCAGGGCACAAGGGTTGGTGATCGAGCTGCGGAGGGACTTCAGGACGAGCTGCTGGCGCAAGCTCCGATCGTAGTCCGTGGTGTAGATGCGAGTTCGCGCGTAGGCAAGCGCCCATTGCCCGGACATGTGCTGCTCGCCGGGCAGGATGACGAAGGCGATGTCCGTTCCGCCCGCGGTCGTCCCTCCGCTCCAGGTGATCGTCTGCTTGCCGCCGCTCTTGGCCGCATCTGCCTTCATTCGATCGATGACGTCGGCCGTGTCCGGCGGAACCTGATAACCGTCGTGAGGGGGGCTCACCGAGCAGACCCTGTGCTTCGACTCCCATGTTCCGGCGGGCCCGCATGGCATGTCGTAGACCCTGGTCGGAACGTTGATGTCGATCCCGCCCAGGTCGTCGATCAGCGTGACCAGTCCCGAGATGTTGATCATCACGAAGCCGTCAATGACGAGCCCGGTCAGCACCGAAACCGCCTCCATCGTGGCCTCGACGGCCCGCGGGATGGCCTCGGGATCGTTGGCCTGGCCGGCCGTCGGGGACTGGTGGAACGGGAAGTTGTTGATCGCGCTGACCCCCGTGACAACCCCCCACCCGGCTTCGCCGGCGAGCCAGTTGAGCATGTAGGGCCACGTGTTGGCCGGGCAGCCGTTGACGCTCTTGGCGTAGTGCTCTGCTATCGCCTGGGGCAGGGGGACGCACATCGTGTTCCGCGGCACGCTGATCATCGCCGCCTTACCCGACTTGATGTCGACGTGGAGAACGATCATCGTGTCCGGCCTCAGACCCTGGGCGCGGCTTCCGGGCTCGAAGTCGACTCCCAGCAACAGGACGTTGAACTCCCCGTCCGCGGCCCATTTCTTCGATTTGTCCGTCGTGTCGAACGTCGGGAGCTGGCTGTAG
This sequence comes from Candidatus Limnocylindrales bacterium, assembly GCA_049520815.1. GTDB lineage: Bacteria > Chloroflexota > Limnocylindria > Limnocylindrales > CSP1-4 > Fen-1039. Next base: position 7,511 of record JBEKPL010000053.1, on the reverse strand, counting down.
TCGATGGTTCCAACCGGACCCACCGAGGGGCTGGGCGAGCTGCTACCCGAGGCGATTCCCCCCGATCCGCTTGGATCGACGACCTCCTGGTTGGGGTCGCTCGTGTCGAGGCCCACGGTCTGGCCCGGCGCGAATGTCGGTATCCCACACCCCAAGTCCCGGACGCATTGGACGCCGCCCTGCCACTGCAGGTCGAGGCTGGCGACGCCGCCGTGGACCAGTACGGTGCCCGAGACGATTACCGCGACGCCCAGGGTGGCTCCCCACTTCCTGGTGGAGGGAGTCTGGCGGCGCCGTCTGGGCTGGCCTTCCGGCCCCCTGCCGGCCAGCAGATACGAGTCGGCGACGGCCCACAGGTGGTAGATGAGGGCGACCAGGTCTAGCAGCAGCAGGCTGGTCAGCCAGGCTTGATTGAAGGCGGAGTCGAGAAGCGAGCTCCGGTAGAACAGCAGGATGAAGCCCAGGGCGCCCAGGACCGTCAGCGCCGGGATCGCGACGATCGCCCCGCGGCTGGGCCTGCCGGCCGCGGCCTGGCCGAGCCCGGGGAACAGGGCCGACAGCAAGGCCGCTCCGAGGGGCGTTCGAAATGGGGACGGGAACTTCATGCTCTTGGTCTCTCCCTTGCCGCCCTTGCGGCGCGTCCGACGCGTCGCGGCGCGCCCGACCGTGCCCATTCTGCATGATCTAGGCCGAAACGGCCCTCCCAGAGACGCCCGAGGCGTGTCGAGACGTTACGGCCAGCCCCAAAGAGCCCTTGACGGCGGCGGGGTCGAGCGGGTTCCGGCAAGGGCTCATTCCGGCTCCGATCCGGACCAGAGCTCCAGGCGTACCAGGCCATCCCCCAGTCGCCGGCTTACTTCCGCCAGCAGCTCCGTGTCGTAGGCAACGCCGCCCCGGACCTCCATGGGGAGAGTGGCGCCGGACGTCCCCGGCAAATGGAATACGACGCGCGTGGCCCCGGGCCGCTCCTTCAGCATGGCCCTCAGCTCCTCCATGGCCATCACGATGCGGCCCGTGTCGGCGCCGCGCGTGAAGCGCACGTGCAGGATGCCGGAGGCCGGTGCCTCCAGGGGGACCGTCGGCGCGGCGGAAGCACGGGCCGCGACGGCTCGGGCCTCGTCGGGGAGTGGCGGCTCCTCGCGACCCGGGGCGAGGAGCTCCAGGTCGTCCGGAGCCGGCACGGACGAGAGGGGCTCGTCGGGCAGGTGGGCGGGGAGGGCGGGCGGTTCCGGCGGAATCGTCGCGGCCGGAGTCGTCGCCGATGGAGCCGTCGCGGCCGGAGTCGTCGCCGCCGTCACTCCCCCACCCCGCAGCGGCGAGACGCGAACCGCGGGCGCAGGCCAGGCCACGGATGCGGGCGGAGCCTGGGCCGGAGCGGCGGTCGCGGCCGCCGGCAGCGGCGGCCTGGGGTATCCGTTGCCGTTGCCACTGCCGTAACCACTGCCGTTGCCACTGCCGAGGCGCCGGCCCGGGCCGCCTCTCCGCTCCCCGGCCGCCACTTCCTCTGATATCGCCTCGGGACCGCGGGCGGCTGCCTCCTCCCAGACCCACACGGCGTCGGCGAGGAGCGACGCCTCCTCGCCACGGTGATCCACGCGGCCAGCCACGAGCAGAGTCGCTCCCTCGGCGAAGGTCCCACCTGCAGTGGCATACATCCGCGGAAAGACCACCACCTCCACCGTCCCCTGCAGGTCTTCCATCGTGGCGACGGCCATCGTCTCCTTGTTCCGCGTGACCACCGTCCGCAGCCCCGTCACGATGCCGCCCATGACCACCCTCTGGCCGTCCAGCGATTCGTCCTTGAGATCGGCCGAGTAGGCCGTCACGTACCGCGCGATCTGATCGGCGATCGCGCCCAACGGATGCTCGGACAGGTACAGCCCGAGCAGCTCCTTCTCCCAGCGGAGCCGTTCTCGCGAGAGAGCCTCTGGGACCTGCGGCAGCGGCTTCTCGAGTGCCTCCGGGGAGGAGCCAAGGTCGAACAGCGCCGTCTGTCCGGTCGTCCGGTCGCGCTGGGCCGCCCCTCCGGCGGCAAGGGCGTCGTCCAGGGCTGCGAGCAGCTGGGCGGCGTGCCCGAACCGGCTCATCGCCCCGACCTTGATGAGCGACTCCAGGACCCGCTTGTTGGCCAGTCGAAGGTCGACCCGGGAGCAGAAGTCCGCGAGAGACCGGAACTCGCCCCCCTCCTGCCGGGCCGCGATGATCGATTCGATGGCCCCTTCCCCGACGTTCTTGACGGCCAGCAAGCCGAACCTGATGGCGTCGTCCTCGACGGTGAACTCGACGAACGAGCGGTGGATGTCCGGCGGCCTGACCTCTATCCCCAGGCGCCGGCATTCGGCCACGGCAGCGGCGACCTTCTCCTCGTTGTCGCGGAAGGCCGTCAGCACGCTGGTCATGTAGTCGACCGTGTAGTTCGCCTTCAGATAGGCGGTCTGGTAGGCGATCAGGCCATAGCAGGTGGCGTGGGCCTTGTTGAAGCCGTAGCGCTCGAACGGCTGGAAGGCGGCGAAGACGGCGTCGATGACCTGTGGCCGAACGCCCCGCTCGGCAGCCTGGCGCACGAACTTCTCGCGCATCTCGCGCATCAGCGTGGCCTTCTTCTTGCGGATTGCGTAGCCGAGCATGTCGGCCTCGGGGCCCGTGAACCCGGCCAGGGCCGTAGAGGCGGCCATGATGTCTTCCTGGTAGACGAAGACGCCGTAGGTTCGCTCGAGGTAGGGCTCCAGGAGCGGGTGGAGGTAGGTGACCTTCTCCTCGCCGTGCTTGCGCCGGATGTAGGCCGGAATGTTGTCCATGGGTCCGGGCCGGTAAAGCGCCACCATGGCCGCCAGATCGAAGACGGTGGAAGGGCGAAGCTCGCGGATGTAGCGCCGCATCCCCGCGGACTCGAGCTGGAAGATTCCAGTCGTCTCGCCCGACGCCAGCAGCTCGAAGGTCTTCGGGTCGTCGAGCGGGATCCGCTCCAGGTCGATCTCCACGCCCCGGTGCTCCCGGATCAGGTCGACCGCCTGGCGCAGGATGGTCAGGTTCGAGAGCCCCAGGAAGTCGAACTTGAGCAATCCCAGGGCCTCGACGCCGTGCATCTCGTACTGGGTCATGACCCCGTCCGAGTTGGTGGCCCGCTGCAGCGGCATCAGCTCCGTCAGCGGCTCGCGTGAGATCACGACGCCGGCCGCATGTGTGGAAGCGTTTCTGGCCACGCCCTCCAGCTGCTTGGCGAACTCGATCGCGCGGTGGACCGGCGGTTCGTTCTCGTACATCTCCTTGAGAGCCGGGCTGGTCTGAATCGCCTCTTCGAGCCTGATGCCGAGCTGGTTGGGGACCGCCTTGGCGATGCGATCGCCCTCACCGTAGGTCATGCCCACGACCCGGGCTACGTCTCTGATCGCCGCTCGGGCGAGCATCGTGCCGAACGTGATGATCTGGGCCACGTGGTCGGCGCCGTACTTGCGGCTGACGTAGTTGATGACCTCCTCGCGCCGGCCGTCCTCGAAGTCCACGTCGATATCGGGCATCGTCACCCGGTCGGGGTTGAGGAACCGCTCGAACGGGAGCTGGTAGTAGATCGGGTCCACGGGCGTGATGCCGAGGGTGTAGGTGACGATGCTGCCGGGCGCCGAGCCGCGGACGGTGATGGCGATGCGCTGGTCTCGGGCGAAGCGGGTGAAGTCGGCCACGATGAGGAAGTAGCCGGCGTAGCCCATACGGCAGATGACGTCGAGCTCGTAGTCGAGGCGGGCCTGAAGCTCAGGCGTGACGGTGCCGTAACGGCGCTCCAGGCCGGCCTGGCATTCCTTGCGCAGCCATGACTCGATTGTCTCGCCTTCGGGCACCGGGAAGCTCGGGATCCGGAGCTGGCCGAACGGAAGCTTCATCTCGACCATTTCGGCGATGGCGCGGGTGCGGCGGACGGCGTCGGCGTTATCGGGGAAGAGGGCCGCCATCTCGGCCGCCGACTTCAGGTAGAACTCGTTCGATTCGAAGCGCAGCCGCCCCGGCGTGTCGAGGTTGCTGCCGGTCCCTACGCACAGCAGCACGTCGTGGGCCTCGGACTGCTCGCGCCGGACGTAGTGCAGGTCGTTGCTGACGATCAGATCGAGACCGACCTCCCGCCCCAGTGCGATCAGTTTGGGGTTGAGTGCCCGCTGTTCGGGAAGGCCGTGATCCTGCAGCTCCAGGAAGAAGCGGTCCGCGCCGAAGATGTCGCGGTACTCGCCCGCCAGGCGGCGGGCCGACTCCCAGTCGTCCACCTCGAGGGCTTTGGGAATCTCGCCGCCCAAGCAGGCGGACATTCCGATCAGGCCTTTCGAGTGCCTCGCCAGATGCTCGCGGTCGATGCGGGGCTTGTAGTAGTAGCCGTCCAGATGCGCGTCGGTGACCAGGCGACACAGGTTCTGGTAGCCGTCCCAGTTCTCCGCCAGCAGGACGAGGTGGAAGGGCTGGCTGTCGGCCTTGCCCTCCTTGTCCCGCATGCTGCGCCGGGCGACGTACGTCTCCACGCCGACGATCGGCTTGATGCCCCTCGCCGTCGTCGCCTGGACGAACGCCACCGCCCCGTACAGCGCCCCGTGGTCGGTGATGGCCATGGCGTCGAACCCGAGCTTGGAGCCCTGCTCGGCAAGCTCGTTGATGCGCCCGAGCCCGTCCAACAGGCTGAACTCGGAGTGGAGATGCAGGTGGACGAAGTCGTTCGGGGCAACGGTCACGGGATCTAATGGTAGCCCGTCGGCGGCCGACGGCGGGGGCTCCCAGCCCGGGAAGCTCGGCTCGCTATGCGGCCAGCAGTCCAGGCTCGGTCATAGTCACGACCGGCACGCCGATGGCCGACCCGAAGAAGGAAGCCAGGCGCTGCTCGTACTCGGCGGGTCGCTCGTAGACGGCCTGAGTGTGGTCGACCCCATCGACGAGCCAGACGTAGGGGTGCCCGCCCGCGTCTTCGACGGCCTGACGGAGTCTGTATGCGTGCTTGATCGGCATCCTCGTGTCGGCCGTGCCGTGGATGATGGCGATGGGCCTGCCGTTGAGCCTGGCGACGGCGTCGAGCGGGCCCAGGGAGGTGATGTCGACCCCGTTCAGACGACCGACGAAGATCGCGGCGGGAGCCAGGAAGGTCGGGAAGCCGTTGCGGGCCACCTCATCCGAGATGGCCACTTCGATGTCGGCGTAGCTGCTGTCCTCCCAGACGGCCGCCACGCCGGGTTCCTGGCCCGCGGCGATAAGCGCGCTCGCCGCCCCCATCGACATACCGGCCAGGCCGATGTGGCTGGCGGGTATGCCTTTGGCGCTGCGGACCCAGTCCCACGCTCCGAGCACGTCCTTGTACTCGGTTACGCCGCCGCCGAATCGGCCGTTGGTCACGGTCGAATCGCCTTCATTGCGCAGGTCGATGAGCAGAACGTTGTAGCCGTGGCGATGCAGCATGCCCGCCGGCAGGAGCACGGTCGGGCTGCGTTTGCAGCTGCCCAGGCCGTGGACCTGGATGACCGTCGGGGCGTCGGCGGACGCGCCGGGGACCCACCAGCCGCTGACGGTGACATGCACGTCGCCGCGAGCCGGGAAGCTCACCGCCTCGTACGACGGCATGAGGTAGGGCGCGGTGTCGAGCTGATCGGCGGTGAAGGAGGCGGGCGTGTTGTCCGCATAGCGGCCGCCGCACTGCGCAGCCACGCGGGTCGACCTGTCGTAGACGATATAGCCGCCGACCATGTAGGCCATGCCGGCCAGTAGAACCAGGACTATGGCGACGGCGCCGGCGACGGCGAGGCGGAGGTGGCTTCGAAGGCGGCGCATAGGCTGCGCAGTTTCGCAGGTCCCGCTTGCCGCGCGCAACTTGCGGCGCGCAACCTGGCCGCCCTGCGCCCCCGACCTCACGCCAGGATCAGGCGACCGGCGTCTTGGGCCGCAGCTCCCAGGTGGTGCCGTCGGGAGTGTCGTGGAGCTCGACGCCCGCGGCCAGCAGGCGGTCCCGGACGGCATCGGCGGCCGCCCAGTCGCGGGCGGCGCGGGCCCGCAGACGCTCGGCCAGCAACGCGTCCACGAACGGGCCGATGAGCTCGGCCGGATCGCGCGCGCCTTCGACGGCCATCTCGCCCAGGCAGACGATGGCGCCCCGGAGAGTGGACCGGGCCGTAGCCAGGGCGTCGGATTGGTCGGTGTCCCCGGCCCAGGCCTGGATCGTCTCGTCCAGGGCCAGGATGGCGCGAACCGCGGCCTGAGCGTCGCATTCGTCGAGAGAGGCGTTGAAGACACGCTCGAGCTCGGCCACTTCCTCGCGCAGCGGTCGAGGCGACGAGACGTCCACGGCCGCCACCGCGGAAGAGGCAGAGGAAACGACGGCCGTGGCCGGCGTCGATCCGGGCAGGGCTGCCGCCACCAGGTCGGTGATCAGGATCTCCGAACCGGCCGGGAAGACCGTGCTCCGGCCGTCCTTTCGGACCGTGACCGTGCCCAGGCCCAGAACAGAGGCCGTCCCGGCGTCCAGGTCCAGGACCAGCGCCGTGTGCCCGTCGACGCCCAGGATGAAGATCTCCTCGGGCAGCTCCGCCTCCAGGACTCGGAGCCGCCGCTCCCCCAGGTAGCAGAAGCGCGTGTCGTGGTTGCCGCCCTCGGCGTTGTCGTAGTGGGGCACGACCGCCACCGGCAGCCCCATCGGCGTCAGCAGATCCAGCCCCAGCAGCCAGCGCGGCGCCTCCCCCACCTTGTAGATCTCATACACGGGAATCGTGAAGCGGCCGAGCGTCAAAGCGGCGGCGCTGGCCATGGTGACGGCGCCGCCGCGGGCGAGCTTGTCCGCCAGCAGGCGCGGAATCTCCGAGCCGGCCCACTGGCGCAGCGCGTAGGAGGGGCTGCCCGGGCCCGTGAAGACCAGCCGAGCGTCGCGGATGCGGACCAACGCCGTCTCGCGAGTGAGCGCATCGGCATCGGCGGATCGGAAGGACGCAACCGAGAACGGCGCCCCCACACTGACGCGGAAGTAGTCCAGTGCCCGCTCGGTGATGTCGTCGGCGTTCTCCTGGAAGCCGTAGGGCGTGTCGAGCACGACCGCCGGCACCGGCTTCTCACCGAGCCGCTCGAGAACGGCCCGGTGGACGCGGGCCATCGTCGGCGTGGTCTCCCCCGAGCCCATGATCGTCAGGATGCGGGGCAAGCCGCTCATGGCGCCGCGTCTGCCGCGGCGGGCGTCCCGGCGCCGGCCGAGGAGAACAACCCATCGCGCTCGGCGGTCAGGATCGCTTCCGCGACCTCGGCCGGGTGCTGGGCGTGGATGTCGTGGTCGCCCTTGAACCACTGAACCCGGACCGGCACGCTCGTTGCCGCGGCGGTGGCTTGTGCAGCTTCTGCCCCGGCTCGCTTGGCCGCCGTCCAGTCCGTCTCGCCGCCGTCCACCGGAACGACCAGCGCCGGCACCCGCAGCGAGCGCCACAGAGCGGCGATGCGCTGGCCCCACATCGCCTCGAGGATGGCCTTGTGGTGCTCCCGCGAGAGCCATGGCGCGATGGTTCGATCGG
>JBEKPL010000052.1:0-19496 GCA_049520815.1 Candidatus Limnocylindrales bacterium | reverse complement strand
GGTAACTACGGGCGCCGGCGGATCGGTAACTACGGGCGCCGGCGGATCGGTAACTACGGGCGCCGGCGGATCGGTAACTACGGGCGCCGGCGGATCGGTAACTACGGGCGCCGGCGGATTCGTCACGATCGGGCCAGCCGCGTTCTGGATCGTGAAGGATCGAGTGGCGCTCCATCCCGTCTCCTGTCCCGAGGCGCTCTTGCCCTTGACATGCCACGTGTACGTTCCGGGCCACATCTGACCGATGTGAACGCTGGTGGCGGTCTGCCACCCACCGAACGAAAGGCTCGCGTATGGACCGCCGGAGAGTTCTGCGTACGTCTGCGAGCAGTTGGTGGACCAGCTGATCGAGACATCTTGTGCCGAGCCGAAAGACGAGCCTGCAGCGGGCGCGCCGAGCGACGGGGCGCTGCAGGAGCTGACCGGCGGTTTGGGTTCAGGCGTCGGAGTGACAACCGGCTTGGGCATGGGAGTGATCACCGGTTCAGGCGTCGGAGTGACAACCGGCTTGGGCATGGGAGTGACAACCGGCTGGGTAGCTTCGCAATCGGGCACCGAGAACCATCCACCACCTACCGAACCGAGACCGGCCATGTTGCCGGCCCCATCGACCGTGTGGCCGCAGAGGGCTCGACCGGCCATGGAAGCATATGTCCCTGAAGTGCCCGAGCCATTGATGAACGCGAAGTGGAGATGAGGCCCGCTTGAGAAGTCACCGCAGGCGGTGTTTCGGCGGTCGTACGCGCCCAGGATGTAGCCCAAGGTCGAGTTGCGGCCAACGGTCTGACCGGTCGTGACGGCGAGTTGGAGATGGACATACTCGACCCACACTCCGCCGCCGTGGTCGACGACCAGGACGTTGCACTCCGGCCACGCCACCATAACGCGGCCTGCGGCCACCGGAACGACGGCAACGCCTGCCGACCTTGTCGCGAGATCCAACGATGCCGGCACGGTCGACGCTCCCGTGAACGTGTAGCCCGGCACGGACCGGTAGTTGACCGCGTGGGGTCCTTGAGCGATCTCAATCGAAGTCCCAGTAGCGAAGGGCAGTCCGAACGGCGACACGCCGCCGTCGATGCCCGTGACCGCTTCGGCGGCTGTGGCGTCCGGCGAGCGGGACGGCACCGACGCCAACGCGAACCCCGCAAGGCTGCCGCCGAGAATCAGAACTGCGGCGGTCACGAAGGCGACCTGAAGGAATGGCGAGCCCGTCGAAGGCGTTGCCGGTCGTGCATGGCGTGGCGCGGACGCGCGGGTCTGAGGTCGTCCACAGCGCGACGCAGACACCCGGCCCTGTGGCAGTCCGTGACTCGCTGCCGTCCGTTCGCCGATCTGCTGCCGAACCATTCTGGTCTCTCCCATCCCGCGACTCCCGATGTCGCCACGATAGGAGGGCCTGACCCTGGAATGAATGCCGGCTGCCTAACATCCATCCAACGGTCGCAGAGCCGGCGCGGCTGAAGTCGGCATTGTTGGGCCGGTTCGGGCAGACTAGACTCCGGCACCAGGGGTGCGTCCCATCCCCCGGTGAGTTAGGGTCCGCTTTTCGTCGGCCATCAGAGAGGGGCGCCTTGTTGACGCAGGGACTCGGGTTCGTGGATGCCTCGCGTCGACGCGGGCAGGGCGATCAGCGGTGCCCTCTCGAACGTCTTGTGGTGTGAACGAGTGACCCCTAACTCGGCCCCGTCGGACCTGATCGTCCTGCTCGGCGGCCGCGAGTATCGGCTGCAGCCTGGCCGCGTCTGGAGTGTCGGGCGCGACTTGGCCTGCGACATCGTGGCCAGTCACAAGTCCGTCTCGCGCAGACACGGCGAATTCGTATTCACCGACGGTTCCTGGACCTACCGCGATCTCGCTAGCGCCAACCACTCGTGGGTGGCTGGGCGACCTGTCGCCGACGTCATGATCGATGAGAAGACAGAGATCGGGCTTGGGCGCGACACCGGACTTGTGCTGCGGGTCAAACTCGCGCCAACCACGGCCGCGCCTGGCAAGCAGCGGCCCGTCGCGGGGGCGGCCTCGATTTCAACGCCGCGGCGGACCCCGTCCACGCCGGCTGCGCCCGAGCGAGTGCTGCGCCTGAGCGGGCGCGAGCTGACAATCGGTCGCGCATCCGGCAACGACATTGTGGTCAACGACCTCTTGGTGTCACGCAGCCATGCCTCTATCCGGCGCATGGCCAAAGATCGCTTTGCGGTCGTGGACCTCGGCAGCACCAACGGCACGTTCGTCAACGGCCGCAGAGTAGCCACTGCCCAGCTGCGTGAAGACGACCTGATCTCCGTGGGCGGACACGTGTTCCGATTTGCCGCTCAGAGCATTCAGGAGCGTCTCGATCCGAGCGGCCCTTGGCTCTGCGCTCTAGACATCGGCGTCACCACGCACGATGGCAAGACGCTGTTGCGCGACATCCGCTTTGCCCTTGAGCAGAGCCGCTTGATGAGCATCGTGGGACCGTCGGGGGCGGGCAAGTCCACTCTCCTGCGCGCCCTGACCGGGCAGGAGCCGGCGGACCGCGGTTACGTCCTGTACGGCGGCCGTGACCTGTACGCGTCACTTGACCTGCGGCAGAGGATGGGCTACGTGCCGCAGCAGGATCTGCTCCATTCCCAGCTGTCGGCTCGGGAGGCCCTCGATTACGCAGCCGAGCTACGTTTCGCGCGGGACGTGGACGCGACCTCCCGATCGTCCCGCATCGATGAGGTGATCGCCGAGCTCGGCCTGAGCGAGTGTCAGCACCGCCAGGTGTCGGAGCTGTCCGGCGGAGAGCGAAAAAGAACCAGCGTCGCCGCGGAGTTGTTGAGCAAGCCTCCCCTGCTCTTTCTCGATGAGCCCACGTCCGGCCTCGATCCGGGCAACGAAGACCAGCTGACCACTCTCCTGCGGGCGCTAGCCGACGGCGGCCGGACGGTGGTCGTCGCGACCCACAGCCTCGTCACCCTCGAGCAGTGCGACCAGGTGCTGTTCCTGGCTCAGGGTGGGCACGAGGCGTATTACGGGCCTCCGGCCGAGGCCAGCGAGTATTTCCGGAAGCAGGGCGCCGGCGAGACGTACCCCAAGGTCTTTGCCGCACTGAACGACGAGCGCGCCGCGCCCGCCTTCGCGTCCAGGTTTGGAGCCAATCCGGCGGCAAGAGCCAACGTCGACGAACCGCTGGCGGCAGCCCGTTCGGCCCAGGAAACACACCCGTCACACGCGCCTCAAGCCCAGCCCAACACGGACCGCGTCCGCCAGTGGTGGGTCCTGGTGCGCCGATACCTGGCCGTCCTGAGGTCGGATCGGCTTGCCTCCCTGATCCTGCTCGCACAGGCCCCGTTCTTCGCTCTGCTCTTCAACATCCTCTATCCGTACAACGTCATGTCGACGGCCAACGCCTCCGAGGCCACGATCCTGATCTGGCTCATGGTTGTTGGAGCTACATGGATCGGGACGTCCAACGCCATCCGTGAGGTCGTGAAAGAGAGAGCGATCCTGCGCCGGGAGCATGGCCTTGGCCTTTCGCTGGCCTCGTATGTCGCTTCCAAGGTGGCGGTCCTGGGGGTCATCACGGCCGGGGAGTGCGCGTTCCTGGCCATCGCGACGATCGGGCCGCTGCAGCGGCTGCCTGCCGCGGACCCAATCGACCACCTCTCCCTCCCCGGCAGTGGCGTCCTGCTGAGCTCCGCCCTCCCCGAGGTCGTTCTCGACGTGGTCCTAGCTGGCCTGGCCGCAATGGGGGTGGGACTGCTGGTCTCCGCCCTCGTCAGAACGGCCGACCAGGCTAACTTCGCCCTGCCACTGCTGCTCGTTGCCCAGGTCGTACTCTCGGCGCCGGTGCTCGGCTCTCCGGGCCCCGTCTTCGCTGCCCTCGGCACCGTATCGACGGCCCAGTGGGGCACCGCCGCGACAGCGGCTACGATCAGTCTCAACGACATCCGCCAGCCCTACCTGGAGGGGGTGGAACAGCAACGAGCCGCGGCCGAGAATCGGGAGCCTGATCGGTCCGTTTCTGCCGGCCGCGATTCCTGGAGCCACGATCGAGGCACGTGGCTGGCCAACATTGCGGCGCTGCTAGCAGTTCTGATCGGCACCCTGTCCCTCGCCTATGCCGCGCTCGTCGCGCAGCACCGCATTGGGCCGGCAAACCCGAGCCACCTGCGGAGGTAGGTACAGCTACACGGCGACCTCCCGCGTCACGACGACGAGACCATCGGTGCGCCCGCAGCCTGCAGAGAATGTGTATCGATTATCTGTTCTCGTCATCGCCGGCGCCCCCGTCGACGCGGTCTACTCGTCCCCCAGGCAAACGCCCACGTGACGCGCCGACTGGACCCATGAGTGATCGAGAGGCACGACCCGGCGCTTGCCGGCGACCTGTTCGAGCGGCACCGGAGCCGTCCCGTCGCCGCGCGAGGCCACCATGACGCCGAAGACGCCCTCCTCGATCAGGTCCGCTCCGGCGCTGCCGAGGCGGGTCGCCAGCAGCCGATCGGCGGCCGAGGGAGTGCCGCCTCGCTGGACGTAGCCCAGGATCGTGACGCGCGATTCGAGGCCCGTCAGCTCCTCGAGCTTGCCCGCGACCCGGAGCGTGTTGCCGACGTGCGCAGCCTCCAGCGCGGCCACGGCGGCGGTGGCTCGATCTCGCTCGGGCCCGGCCGGGGCCGCCTTCTTGAGTTGCAGCGCAGCCGCATAGGCACTGGCGTCTTCGACGTTCCGGGCTCCCTCGGCGATGGCCACGATGCTGAAGTTCGACCCGTTGCGGACCCGGCGCCGGACCGCCTCGGCCGCCGCCTCGACCGAGTAGGGGATCTCCGGGATCAGGATGACGTCCGCGCCGCCGGCGATTCCGGCCCCCAGCGCGAGCCAGCCGGCGCCGTGGCCCATGATCTCGACCACGATGATGCGGTGATGGCTGTGGGCCGTGCTGTGCAGCCGATCGACCGCTTCGGTCGCGACGTCGAGCGCCGTCGCAAAGCCGAAGCATGCGTCCGTCCTGACGACGTCGTTGTCGATCGTCTTGGGGAGAGTGATGACGTTCAGGCCGGCCCTCGCCAGGCGCAGCGCGTTCTTGGCCGTGCCCCCACCGCCCAGGCATACCAGCGCGTCCAGCTGGTGCTTCTCGTAGTTGCGGACGACCTGGGCGGTCATGTCGGCGATCACGCCGTCGACGAGCATCTGGTGCGGCTTGTCCCGGCTCGTTCCCAGGATCGTCCCACCGATCGTCAGTATCCCGGACAGCCGCTTCGGCTCGAGCGCGGTGTACCGATCCTCGACGAGCCCGCGGAACCCATCGCGGAAGCCCACGAGCACCATGCCGTGCTGGCCGATCGCAGCTTTGCCGACGCCTCGGATCGCGGCGTTGAGACCGGGACTGTCGCCGCCAGCGGTGAGGATCCCAACGCGCTTCTTCCGTGCCATCGCCTCGCTCCGCTAGTGCCGCTCAGGCTGCTCGTGTGGCTCGTGCCGCTCTGACTGCGCAATCCACGCACACGAACGGGGTCGCGGTCAAGGGCAACGGTCCCGACCACTGCCGGTGCACGGCACCGCAACGCGCTCCTGGTATCGTGGCGATATGGATCGTCGCGCCCAGGACCAGCCCGAGTCGCCGGCGCTCGGCGCTCGGCCGTCCGCGCCGATCACCGCCTGGTGGCTCGGCCGGACGCGATACCGCGACGCCTGGGACCTCCAGCATCGACTCGTTGCTGCCCGCGCCGCGGGCTCGATCGGCGACCAGCTCCTGCTGCTGGAGCATGAGCCGGTGCTGACTCTCGGCCGTCACAGCGACCCGGCTCACGTACTGGCGAGCCCGGCCGAGCTGGCCGCCCGAGGCATAGAGCTGATAGAGACCGAAAGAGGCGGCGAGGTCACCTACCACGGGCCCGGCCAGCTGACCGCCTATCCGATCATCCGTCTGGCGGATCGCGGCCTGCTGGTCCGGCCGCTCGTCCGGGCCCTGGAGGCCGCGCTGTCGAGAACCTGCGCCGCCTTCGGCGTAGAGGCCGGTCCGCGCGACGGCTACCCCGGCTGCTGGTGCGGCGGCGGCAGCCGCAAGATCGGCGCGGTCGGCGTCCGCATCGAGCATGGGGTGAGCTACCACGGCATCGCCCTCAACGTGACCGTGCGGCTGGCCGACTTCGAGCTGATCGATGCCTGCGGCCTGCCCGGAGTCGAGTCGACCTCTATCGGCCGGGAGAGCGGCTGGGAGTCCGGGCCGTCGATCGAGCCGGTCGCACGGGCCGCGTTTGCGTTTGCCCGCGCACTGGCGGCCGCGCTCGGGGCGCCACTGACCGGCAACCTCCCACCGGCTGCGGATCCCGTCATCGCCCGGGCCGAGCTGGAGGAGATCCTCGCAGCGCGATCGCCCGCTGCTTTGGGAACGCGCTGATGGGCGGCGGCCTCTTCGAGCTTCGCCGCGACGCGATCACCGGCTGGTGGGTCGCTACCGTCGTGGACCGCCAGTTCCATCGCGACCGCTTCTCCCTGGCGGCGGCGCCGGTGGACGACGGCGGGTCCTGCCAGAACTGCATCCAGCCGCCCGGCGACGGGATTCGCCTGCGGACCCTCAAGGACTACGCATTCCACGTCGTAGGCACTCAGGACGAGGCACGCGAGCTCGAGAAGAACCTGGCCCAGGTTGCCATGTCCCAGGCCCGGGCAGCCGGCAGCTGGCGAACCGTAGTCGCGCCGCCCGGGGAGCATCGGCCGCTCCAGATGGTCGGTGACGACCTCCTGCACGAGCTGCTCTTCGCCGTGCGAAAGGCCTTCGTCGATGCCCAGGGCGTCGGACAGACCGAGTACCTGCAGGTCGTCCAGAACTGGGGCGCCCAGGCTGGCGCTCGAACGAACCATCTCTGTCTGGACCTGTACGACCTGCCCCAGATCCCGCACCGCGTCGCCGAGGAGATCGGCGGGGCCGCGCGCTACCTCATCAGAGAAGGGGAGTGTCCGTACTGCCGGCTGGTTCGTGAGGAGTCGAAGGCCGGAACGCGGCTGGTCTGGCAGGACGGCGCGAGCGTCGCCTTCGCGCCGTTCGCCTCGCGATCGCCGTTCGAGGTGTGGGTCGTGCCGCGCCGTCACGCCGCGGACTTCGGCGGGGCCGGCGATGCGGACATCCGCTCGACGGCGGAGGCGCTGCGGCAGGTTCTGAGCCGCCTGGCCCATCTCGACGGCCCGCCCCACAACCTGGTCCTGCACACCTCGCCACTCCGCCAGCGGGTCGATGCGACGTACCATTGGCACTGGGAGATCCATCCGCGGTTGCGGGAGATCGCCGGGCTGGAGCTCGGGACGGGCCTCCCGGTGAATCCGGTCTCCCCGGAGGAAGCGGTCGAGGAGTTGCTCAGACACAGGGCTCAGGGGGAAGCCGCAGACAGGCCATGAGACCAGGGGGACCCGGACCGCGACGTCACAGGGATAGCGGAGCCACCGTCACACAACTCCGGCGCACAGGGGCGCGTCATTGGCTGTTGACCCGTAAGACAGCGGCGGCGGATAGGTGTCCATCAGCGCGACGACCTGGCAATTGGGGTGCGGCGTGACCGCCGCGTCTGAAGGCGCCGGCGACCGGACCTTCATCGAGGAGCTCTTTGCCCTCCACCACTCGGAGATCTACGCCTACATCTTCCGCATGGTCCGTGACGCCGACGTCGCCGCCGACTTTGCTCAGGACACATTCATCAAGGCCTACCGCGCCCAGGAGTCTCTCGAGGACCGGGCCAAGGCTCGCGCTTGGCTGTACCAGATCGCCCACCGGATCGTCCTGGATGAGATGCGGCGCCGCCGCATCATCCGCTTCCTGCCATGGACCGGAGAAAGTCATGGCGCCGCCCCGTCGGCCGAGCATCTGGCGATGGAAATGAGACTGTCCGGGCCGCTCGCTCGGGCGCTGGCGCGCATCCCCGAGCGACAGCGGGCCGCTCTCCTCCTCGCCGAGGTGGGCGATCTCACCGGCCTCGAGCTGGCCGGAACCATGGGGATCAGCCACGTGGCGGCCCGGGCCCTGCTGACCCGGGCCCGCGAGAGCCTCCGCCAGGCCCTGGCCGATGAGCGTCGCCGGGAGAAGGACCGCGAAGCCACGATCGACGCCGCGTACGCCGAACAGGAACGCGCCGCCGACCCGCGCCGGCGGCCGGACGACACTCCGGGGACCGGACGATGAAGCCCGAGTTCCAACCTTCCCCCAGGACCGGTGACCGCCTCCACGAGCGCGCCAGGTCGCTCGCGGCCGAAGCCGTCGACGCCGATCTCGAGCCGATGGATGCCTCATGGCTCGAGGACCACCTGGCCTCCTGCCCGGAATGCCGCGCCATCGCCGACGAGTATCGCGCCCTGCACCTGGAACTTCGATCGCTCCAGGCTCCGGAGCCGCCGCGTGATCTGTGGGCTCGAACCTCCGCCGCGCTCGACGCAGTCGAGGCTCGGGCCGCCGCAGGCAAGGAGAGCCGGCCGTCGGGCAGCCGAGCCGGCAACCGACCGTTGTTCGGGACCGCCATCGCGGTCGGGTTCGTCGTCCTCGTCGCGGGTGCGTCGCTCCTCGTGCAGAGCCCGATCGCCAGTGTCGTTCAGGGTTCGACGCCTCCCGGCGTGGTGGCCCTGGCCACGAGTTCTCCCGCTCCGGCTTCGCAGGCACCCCGGGGGCCGCTCGCGGTCGTGAATGGCACGAGCTACTGGATCGCGTCCGACCAGGGCGTGTACCAAATCATGGGCGGTTCAACCGACTGCACCCAAACGAGCGGCAGTTGCACGGTCGCTGGTGGCCAAGGCCAGGCTCTCGGTTCCGTTACCAGCGATACCAGCGTGTCCGCAGTGCTCGCCCCGGACGTGAGCCAGGCGGCCGTCTGGACGGCCGACAAGATCGTCATCGTGCCTCTCGGCGCCACGCCTCAGACGGTGTCCCTCGACCTGCTGACGCCGCGACCGACGCTGGCCGCAACGGCCACCCACGAGGCCGTTACGCCGTCCCCCGCAAGCTCGAGCACGGCGTTGGACTCGCCGGCGGCGACGATCTCCATGGCGCCGGCCTCGATCGCCAGCCTGGTCGCGACCGCAACCGCGGTCGCGACCGCCACCCCGACGGCATCCGCCACAAGCGGCACGGTAGTGACCAGGCCGACCGCGATTCTCGACGGGTACGAGATCGTGGGGCGAGACCCGGAGTTCTCCGCGGGCGGTGGCCTCGTTGCGTTCTCGGCAAGACCGGTGGATCACTCCACCGGTCCGGACGTCTTCATATGGCGGTCCGGGCAGGAGCAGGCCCATGCCGTGACGTCCCGGCATGCCGATCTGTTTGCCGGGTGGTTCGGCCAGAAAGTGCTTGTCAGCGAGATCGCGGCGGGGAGGGACGCCGCTGCCACGACCGGTGGGGCCGACACGATCGGGACGACGTCCTACCTGTTCGATCCGGCGGCCGACAAGGCCGAGAGAATCGACCGGCCGATGCTGGTGGCCGGCGTCGATCCGACCGGCCTATACTTGATCTATTGGTCCGGCAGCGTCGAGTTCGATACGGTCTCGGGGCTGTGGCAGCCCGGCAATGGCGACCTCTACTTCGACCGCTGGGCGGATCTGACGCTGGAGCCGGCATCTCTGGCCCCCACACCGACCGCGACCCCCACACCGACCGCGACCCCCGGACCGACCGCCACCGAGTCCGCGACGCCGAGTCTCGTGCTAGGCCCAAGCCCGTCGTCGACGGCTGCGCCGGCGACCGCCGCCACCGCAACCCAATCGGCGGAGCCCGGAGCGAGTGGCTCTCCGGAGCCGAGCGCCACGGCCGTCATCAGCACGAAGACCCCGGAGCCGACGCAGTCGGGGCTGCCGCAGCGGCTGTCGGTCGCGAGCGCGCCGGCATCGGTTCGGCGATGGGTGGTTCGCTGGGACGCGGCAGGGCAGAACGTGGCCGTTTGGGTTGCCAACTCCGGTAGCGTCAAGATCGGTCGCCTCAGCGTCTTCTCGATCGATCGGGCGTCCGGACTCCTGAACCCGACGATGGCCGCCGACGAGGTCCTTTCGACGATCGCGTTCGACGACTCGAACCTCGTCTACACCTCGGCCATGGACGGCAAGACGTACATGAAGCCTGTGCCGGTCATTCCGCCGTCCTCGGTATCGACCCCCGCGCCGACGACGCCGGGCGGGGCGCCGGCCTCGGCTGGATCGTCGGGCGTGCCGGAACTCGCCACCGATCGACCGGGCAGCTGAGGACGGCGCAAGCTCGAACGGCAGCCTGCTCGTGCCGGGCGGCCGTGCGGCCGGCGCTGTATCCTTCCCACGACCTTTAACGACCGGCACCGTGAGGCCGGGAAGGAGGACTGCGTCGTGCAGGGCAGCGAGAATCGATGACCGACCGGCAGATCATGACCGGGGAAGAGATCCGGCGAGCCATCGTTAGGATCTCCCATGAGATCGTCGAGAAGCAGGCCGGCACGCAGGGCCTCGCGCTCGTCGGCATCCAGCGCCGCGGCGTCCCTCTCGCACGACGGATAGCCGACGCGATCGAAGAGCACGAAGGGGCCCACCTTCCCGTCGGCGCGCTCGACATCACCTTCTACCGCGACGATCTCTCGCTCGTCGCCCAGCAGCCGATCGTCAAAGGCACCGACCTTCCTTTCGACCTGAACGGGGCCACGGTCGTGCTGGTCGACGACGTGCTGTACACGGGCCGCACGATCCGCTGCGCGATGGACGCTCTCATCGACTTCGGGCGGCCGCGGGCCATCCGTCTGGCGGTGCTCATCGACCGCGGCCACCGCGAGCTGCCGATCCGCGCCGACCACGTGGGCAAGAACGTGCCCACGTCGCGGGAGGAGCTCGTCCACGTCCACGTGGCCGAGATCGACGGCAGCGACGAAGTCAGCATCGCCCGCAAGCTGCGTTCCTCCGACCCGGCTACGGCGGGTAGCTGATGGGCGCCGAGGGAAGCATCGCGGTGGCCTGGAATCACCGCCATCTGATCGACCTCGACGCGGTCACCTGGCCCGAGATCGAGCTGATCATGCGGACCACGGACGAGATGAAGGGGGTCCTGGCCCGGCCCATTCGCAGAGTGCCTGCGCTCAACGGCCGGCGAGTCACGATGCTCTTCTACGAGGCCTCGACCCGGACCCGCGTCTCCTTCGAGACGGCCGCTCGGAACCTGTCCGCCGATGTCGTCAGCATCGCCACGGCCACTTCGTCGGTGACCAAGGGCGAGTCGCTCGTGGACACGATCCGGACTCTCGAGGCCCTTGGCGCCGAGATCCTGGTCATGCGCCACTCCGTCTCCGGGGCGCCGTACCTCGCGGCCGATATCTTCGGCGGCCACGTCCTCAATGGCGGCGACGGCTGGCACGCCCACCCGACCCAGGCCCTGCTCGACCTGTACACGATGCGCGAGCATCTACCCGACGGCGATCTGCACGGCCGTAAGGTGGCGATCGTGGGCGACATCCTTCACTCGCGAGTGGCACGTTCCAACATCTGGTCGCTGACTGCGGCCGGTGCGGATCTGTGGTTGTGCGGCCCGGCAACTCTTCTGCGAGGGTTCGATCGCTGGGCGGCGGCGTGGAGCGGCGGCGCGATCCCCGGCCACGGCCGGTTCAACGTTACGAGCGACATCGACGCCGCGCTGCGGGACGCAGACGTGGTCATGGCCCTGCGGATCCAGCGCGAGCGTATGCAGGGCGGGCTGCTCCCTTCGTTGCGCGAGTACGCGGCCCGCTTCGGGCTGAATGCCGAGCGGGTGGCGCTGGCCAAGCCCGAGGCGATCGTCATGCACCCCGGGCCGATGAACGAGGGCGTCGAGATTGCGCCGGACGTGGCCGTCAGCGGCCGCGCTGTCATCACCGAGCAGGTTGCCAACGGCGTCGCGGTGCGGATGGCCCTGCTCTACCTGCTGGCCGGTGTGCACGAAACGGCCCGGACCGGCGAGTCGATCCGATGAGCCCGAAGCCCGACGCCCGGCGAGTCGGCGCCCGCTCCGGAGGCCGCCAGGTTCACCTCGGACCGGAAGTGGGGCAGGTTGTCGGGCGGTTCGAGCTCGAGGGAGCCTGGCTGGTCGACCCGGTCTCGGGTCGCGAAGGCCCCGGCGAGATAGTGGTCACGGACGGACTGCTGGAGTCGGTCGTGTGGCTGAAGGGGACGGAGGCCGCAGGCGTAGACGACAAGGGGGTGGTCGTCGCGCCCGGCTTCTTCGACCTCCACGCCCACTTCCGCGAGCCGGGCTTCGAGGATGCGGAGACGATCGCCAGCGGCTCCGCCGCGGCGGCCCACGGCGGCTACACGAGCGTGGCTCTGATGCCGAACACGTCGCCGGCCCTGGACGAGCCGGGCGTGATGGAGCGCATTCGGTCGGCCGCTCGGGCCGGCGGCTCGCCCCTCGAGATCCTCGCCTTCGGGGCCGTTTCGGCGGGGAGAGCCGGGGATCAGCTGTCGGCGATGGGTGAGCTGGCCGACGCCGGCGTTCTCGGGTTCTCGGACGACGGCGCGCCCGTGCGAACGCCCAAGCTGCTGCGCAGCGCCCTGCTGTACGCGGGCATGCTCGGTCTGCCCGTCGTGGATCATGCCGAAGACTCCGAGCTGACCGCCGGCGCGGAGGCCCACGAAGGCTACGTGGCTTCGGTCATGGGCCTGGCCGGCTGGCCGGCCGCTGCCGAGGTGAACGCGGTCTCGCGCGACCTGGCCGTCCTCGAAGACGCCCTGCGCGACGAGCCCCGCGCGCGGCTCCACCTGGCTCACGTCTCCACGGCGGCGGCGCTGGCCCTGGTACGCCGGGCCAAGGCCGCGGGCCTGCCCGTGACCTGCGACGTGACACCCCACCATCTGGCTCTCGCCGACGAGTGGATCGCCGGCGCGCGGCGCTGGTCGTGGGAGGCGCTGGGCGCCGATGGCACGTCCCGCGACCCGTGGGCGGACGGTGCGCTCCACGCCACTCCCTACAACACGGCGCTCCGGGTCAACCCGCCGCTGCGCACTCCCGCCGACGCCGCCGCGTGCCTGGCCGCGCTGCTGGACGGAACCGCCGACGCGGTTGCCACGGACCACGCCCCGCACACGGTCGTGGACAAAGAGGTGGAATTCGGCCTGGCCGCCAACGGCATCAGCGGCATCGAGACGGCGTTGGGCGTGCTTCTGGCGCTGGTCGACGCCGGCCGGCTGCCGCTCGCCCGGGCCCTCGCGGCGCTGACCGTGGGCCCCGCTGGCGTGGTGGCGTCCTGGCCGCGCCTCGCGACGACTCCCGCCGCCCGCCGCAGAGGGCTGACGGAAGGCGCCCCGGCGGATCTCGTGGTCTTCGACCGCGCCGATCGGTGGCGCGTGACTCCGGAGGCGCTGCGCTCGAAGGGCAAGAACTCGCCGCTCCTCGGCCGCGACCTGTCCGGCCGTGTGCTCCTCACCGTCGCGGGCGGACGCCTGGCCTACGAGGATCGGGAGGCCGATTCCACGGAGAGCTGAGCGCCGCCGATGTTAGGCCCCGGCGTGCGAGAATAGGAGTCCGCGTGCCGGCGGGCCGTACTGCGACGGCCACCGGCTCCGCTTCGAAGTGAGGAGAGAGCAGAGCCCGTGCCAGTCCTTGCGACCTTCTTCCAGGTTAGACGTGGGCGCGACCCGTTCTTCAAGTTCTACATGAAGACGATCATGCCGCGCCAGATGAAGGAGTACGAGGAGAGGTTCGGGATCAGATTCATGGGCTGGTACAACGTGGCTTACGGTTGGGACTACGACAACGTCATCCTGCTCGAACTGCCCGACTACGCGACGCTGGACAAGTTGGAGGCCGACGAGGCGACCCGCGCCCTGGGCCACCGCGCCGGAGAGTGGATCATGTCGCGGGCTCATTCGATGTTCCTCCGGGAGCGGATCGGCCCGGACCTCGAGTACAAGAAACTGGGGAGGCCCTAGCGATGGATACGAGCCGCAAAGATATGCTCGGTGAGCTCGCCGCCGACGCCTCCCTCGAGCGATCCGACTTCCTGGTCCAGGCCTCCGCGCAACTGCGCAAGTTCCTCCAGGGAAACGCCCAGCGCATCGCCGATCTCGGCGGCCTGGTGCTCATCGACGACGAGGTCGACTACCTGGCCGTCGCGGCCGACCTCTCCTTCCGCAGCCGGAGCCGCTATCTGGACGAGGCGACCGGCAAATGGGTCAGCGAGACGGAGATCATCGAGAATCCCTCCGAGCTGGTGGAGCTGTACAACCTGGCCGACGTCTTCGCCGCGTTCGGGGAGGCGACAAAGTCCGAGGCCGGGCTCGGCGAGGAGCCCACGGCCGTGGGGGACCTGCTGCGGTCGGCCGATATCGCGCCCGAGGAGACCGTGGCTCTGGGCGCCGAGAACCCATATGCCGAAGCGGCGGATGAATGGGCCGCCGGCCACGAGTTCGACGAGGCCCCGGAGAGCGAGGAGGAGGCGGCCGAGCGCCTCTACGACCTGGCTCTCGCATTCCAGGAGCGCAGCCAGCAGACCGAGGCTCATCTCCTGGAGCAGTTCGAGGTCGCGGCGGCCGGCTTCACCTCCGTCCTGGGCGACCTTGTCGTCGTCGACGACGAGGACGAGCGGCTCACCCTCCGCGCCGCCGGCTCCTTCACGGCAGAGGTGATCCCCGAGAGCGAGGCCGAGTCGGGCACGTGGCGGAAGCTGGACGGGCCGGACGACATCGTCGAGTTCTACGACCCGACCGACATCTTCGGCGATCTGGCCGACACTCTGGCGGAGGCATTCCCGGGACTCGGTGACGGCGAGACCGCCGGCGAGGACGTGGAGGACGTGGAGGACGTCGAGGAGGCGGACGACGAGGGAGCCGAAGAGGCCGCCGAGTCCGAGTCCGAGAAACCCGAGGAGCCCAAGACCAAGGGCAAGACCAAGGGCAAGAGCAAAGACAAGTAGGACGGCGACCGTCGGTGACGATGCGCCTCGTTGCGGCCGAGCTGGTCGAGAGCCGGCAGATACTGCCGGGGCAGTGGCTTCAGTCTTTCCACGCGCCTGAGCTGGCCGGCGGCTCTCGTGCCGGGCAGTTCGTGCATGTGCGGACCGGCGACTACTCCGGCCTGGTCCTGCGACGGCCGTTCTCGATCAACACCGCGGATCCGGCGACGGGGATCGTCACGCTCCATTTCCGCACGGTCGGCCGAGGCACGGAATGGCTGGCCCGCGTCCGCGAGGGCGAACGCCTGGACATGCTCGGACCGCTGGGCCGGCCCTTCGAGGTTGACCCGCGCAGCCGGCACCTGCTCCTGATCGCCGGCGGCCTGGGCATGGCGGGGATCCGAATGCTCGCCGATGAGGCGGTCCGCGACGGGCGCCAGGTCACGATCCTGTTCGGGGCCCTGAGCGCGGGCCACGTGTATCCGTCCAGCCTGCTGCCGGATGAGGTGGAGTACGTCGTGGCCACGGATGACGGCTCGCTCGGCCACCATGGCTTCGTGACCGAGCTCATGCCTGACTACGAGGCCTGGGCCGATCAGGCATTCGCCTGCGGGCCGTATCCGATGCTCGCCCGCCTGGCGCAGCTTGCCGCCGGGCGGCGCGATCGACTGGGCGTGGCCAGGCTCGGCCGCAAGCGAGGTGCCGGCAAGACCGACCCGCTCGGTTCGTCCGCGGCGCGCCGGAAGGCCTTCCTGCAAGTTTCCATGGAGCAGACGATGGGCTGCGCCGTCGGCGCCTGTCTGGGCTGCTCGGTCATCGGCGTTGAGGGTCCGGTTCGCGTCTGCCGGGAAGGGCCCGTCTTCGCCGCCGAGGAGCTGGCATGGCCGGCGAGCGCGTGAGGTCGCGACGATGAAGGCCCGCAAGAAGGTGGTCACGGCTTCGGACGTGCGTCTGCCGAAGGGCTCGGGCAAGCTCAAGCGGACGCCGACCGTGCGCAGGATCAAGAGCGCAATCGTGCCGATCGATCGTTCGGCCGTCCGTCCGGTCCCGCCGCCGGCCGGCAGGCCCAGGGTCGAGACCGGTCGAGCGGCCGTCGCCGGCCTCGGTACCCCAATGTCGGTCAAGCCGACGCTGGCCGAGCGCGAGGCGCTCGATCGAATCGACCTTTCGGTCGACCTGGCGCCGGAGCACGGCGGCCTCCGGCTTGCGAACCCGATCCTCGTCGCCTCGGGGACGTTCGGCTACGGGATCGAGTATGGCGAGGTGGTGGACGTCGAGCGCCTGGGCGCGATCTGCTGCAAGGGCACGACGCTGCGCCCTCGAGCCGGCAACCCGCCACCGCGCGTCACCGAGACACCCGGCGGGATGCTCAATTCCATCGGCCTGCAGAACCCGGGCGTGGACGCGGTCATCGAGAAGTACGGCCCGATCTGGGCGAGCTGGAAGGTGCCGGTCATCGTCAACGTCGCCGGGGAGTCGGTCGAAGACTACGTCGAGGTGGCCCGGCGCCTGGACGGCGTTCCCGGCGTCGCCGGGATCGAGCTGAACATCAGCTGCCCCAACGTTGGCAAGGGCGGGCTTCAGTTCGCCATCGATCGCGATGCGGCCCGGGCCGTCACGGCCGCGGTTCGGCGCGCGACCGAGCTGCCGCTGCTGGTCAAGCTCTCGCCCAATGTGGCCGACGTGCGGCCTGTCGCCAAGGCTATCGAGGAGGCCGGCGCGGACGCCATCAGTGCCATCAACACGCTCTCCGGACTGGCCGTCGCTCCGGATCGGACACGCGCCTTCCTCGGGAACACCTACGGCGGGCTCTCGGGCCCGGCCATCAAGCCGGTAGCGCTGCGGATCGTGTACGAGGTGGCGCAGGTCGTCTCGATCCCGATAGTGGGGATCGGCGGCGTCACTTCGATCGACGACGTGCTGGACTTCCTGGCCTGCGGAGCCGTGGCGATCCAGGTCGGGACGGCGATATTCGCCGATCCGGAGCTGCCGGTCCGCCTCGTCGACGAGCTGCGGGCGGCATGCCTGCGGCGCGGCCTGGGCACGTACCGGCCGCTCATTGGCACGGCCCTGCCGAAACGTGCCGGGGCGCCGTCGGCCAAGGGCGCGGAGTACAGACCGTGACCCTCATCATCGGGGGCGCGATCGTGCTGGTCGTGGTGCTCTGGCTGGCCGAAACCCACGGTGGCGACTGGAGATCGAAATGACGACGATTCGATCGGCGGCCGAGCTTGCTGCGGCCAAGGCCATCGCCGCGCGGACGGAGGAGCTGTTCCGGCGGTCCGGCGCGCTCAAGGACGGCCACTTCCTGCTCAAGAGCGGAAAGCACTCGGAGCGCTACCTGGAGAAGTTCCTGGTGCTGCAGGATCCGGCCGCCACGAGCGAGCTGTGCGCCTTCTGGGCGGCGCGCCATCGCGACCCGGACGGCACGCCAATTGTCGACGTGGTGGCCGGTCCCACGACCGGCGGCGTGGTGCTGGCCTT
Organism: Candidatus Limnocylindrales bacterium; assembly: GCA_049520815.1. Taxonomy (GTDB): domain Bacteria; phylum Chloroflexota; class Limnocylindria; order Limnocylindrales; family CSP1-4; genus Fen-1039. The sequence continues at coordinate 2,193 of JBEKPL010000052.1, read as the reverse complement.
TGAGACGGCCCGCCAGCTGGGCGTGCGGGCCATCTTCGCCGAAGAGGTCAAGGACGCAGACGGCACTGCGCGGCGTGAGTTCCGGCGCGGCTTCACGATCGCCCCGGGGGAGCGGGTGCTGCTCGTGGACGACATCCTCACCACCGGCGGCTCGCTGCTGGCGATGCTGCCCGCCGTCGAGGCCTTCGGCGGCGAGATCATCACCTGCGCCGTCCTGGCGGATCGTTCCGGTGCGTTGGCGTCGCTCGAGTCACCGAAGACCGGGCGCAACTACCCACTCCGCGCTCTGTGGCAGCTGCAGCTGCCCACCTACGATCCGGGCCCCGACACCTGCCCGGCCTGCGCGGCTGGGACGCCGCTTCACGCGCCGGGTAGTACGGGAGCAGCGGCCGGGTAGTGAGGCGGCGCTGACCGGCGGGTGGTCACGCGGAAGTTTCCCGTTGGAGCCCTGTTCCTGAGGGCGTCCGCTCGCCGTTTCCGTGCGTAGCGGAACACACAATCGACCCGTGGCCCACGTCTCGTCGCTCGGTGTGCATCCGGACATACATGTGGACCCCCCGACCGAGTTCCCGGGCCGCAGTCGGGCGGATCTGTGCGTCGCGAGGTACAGCATCGACAGGGAAACCGGAGCGAGCGTTGGTCTTGTGTGCGCCCATGCACGATTCCGACGTCGTCGGCGTTCTCGGCGGCCGTGCGTCGGTCGACATGTACTCGCCGACGCACATCGGGCTCGGGTGCGCCGGGTCGCGCGGGTGCGTCGGGGTAGATCGGACCGACTAGCGATTGACGTCGTCGCTCGTGGCCCAGACCAGATCCGTGACTTCGACCGGTAACGCTTCCAGGCGGGTGTCCGCCAGCAGATCGCCGATCAGCGCAGCGGAGGCGCCGACGTACGTGGAGTCGAGATCGATCTCCGTCGCCACGCACCAGGCGTGGTCGTCGGGCCAGAAGAGGTTCGGCGATTGCGGGATGAAGAACCCTTCGCTCGATCGGTCGCCCATGTCGGACGCGCCCTCGAGCGGGCCTTCGAACAGAAGGTAGTCGCGGTTGGGAATGCGAACCCTCGGCCCGGCGGGCGCAGGCGCGTGGCTCCTGGCGCGAAGGTGAAGGCCGTGCAGGCGGCCCATATGCCTGCTCGCGGGTCTGGGATCCGGCTGGCCTGAGGCCAGGAGCCTGTCCATCGCCGGTGAGCCCTGGACCCAGCCGTAGCCCTCCCACAGGCAGAACCAGCATCGATCCGCGCTGCTCGTGTGCGGGGCGAGAATCTGGCACAGCGCGGCGAGCTGTGGCCCCGGCAAGTTGCCGATCCGGGGCGCCGAGACGAACGGCGCCGGCCGCTCAGGCGCGCCCGCGCGAGGCTTCGCCATGGCCTCGAACTGGACTCGCGGATGGACGGAGCCTCCCGACCAGGCGGCCACAGTCGCCCAGCTGACGGGTCTGTCGTGGGAGCCGAGGGCCGGATGCAGGATCCGCCCGTAGGCCTCGAACCCATGCGGGACCAGCGCACCGACCCCCGACCCGAATTCACCCACGCCGCGCACGACCCAATCCCCGGGCGAGGCATCGGCGGCAAGGCGAAGGCGAGATGCATTCGACATCGGCGCGTCAGTCGAGGACGACGCGTTGATGCCAGTGCGGGGCCAGCGTCGGCAGGCCCAGGGCCTGGATCTTCGGTTCGATGGCCTGCTGGGCATCGGCGTCGCCGTGGACGATGAAGATCTTCCTCGGTACGCCCGCGTCGCCGGTCTTGCGGCCCTCGATGAAGTGGCCCAACCAGGCCAGGATCTGCGACTCGTCAGCGTGGGCCGAGAAGCCGTTGATCGAGCGCACGCCGCAGCGGACCGTGTACTCCTGGCCGTCGATCCGGGCCGTCTTCGCGCCGGCCTGGAGATGGGCGCCCATCGTCGCCTCGCCCTGATAGCCCACGAACAGGATGATCGCCTTGGTGTCGCCGATCAGGGTGCGGAGGTGGTTGAGGACGCGGCCTCCCGTGAGCATGCCGTTGGAGGCGACTATGACGTAAGGCCGCTTGCTCCGATCGATCAACTCGGACTGGGCCGCCAGCGGCGTCTCCTTCGCGTTCGGGAAGTCGATCGGCCCTTCGCCCTTGCCGAGCAGCGCCAGGGTCTCGGGGTCGTAGTAGTCGGTGTGCTCGCGGTAGATCGTCGACGCCTTCGAGGCCATCGGGGAGTC
>JBEKPL010000051.1:0-19796 GCA_049520815.1 Candidatus Limnocylindrales bacterium | reverse complement strand
TGGGCCGGGGCTTGACGTCTGAAGTCCATGCGCTATCGTACCGATATAGCATATGGAGCATAGAATGCAGACGAAGTTGTTTCTCTCGCCGGTCGAGGTCGCCGCCGAGCTCTCGATCAGCCCATCCACGGTGCTCCGGCTGATCCACGAGGATCGTCTGCCGGCCATAAAGGTGTCCGATCGCATCTACCGGATCCCAGTCGCTGCCTTCGAGAAGTACAAGGCCGGATCTCTAGAAGCGCCCTTCGTCGCGCCAGTGTCGGGCGCGACCACGCCGAGACCACGCATCGGAGCGGGAGAGGTCATCCCTGAGGCGATCGATCGGTCAGCCCGCGTCCGGACCGCATGAGTTCGGGTTCGTCGCTGCAGCAGGTGGCGTCGTACCTGGGCGGGCTCACCGTGTTCCTTCGCAATCTTGGGGTCGCAGTCCCTGAGTGTGTGTTGGATCGGTATGACACCGGGGAGATAGGTTTCCAGATCGAGGGGACGTTGCCGGGTCGGCAGGACCCCAAGCCTGCCATCGTTCTGGCCACCGAAATCTGGAGACCGGCACCTTCTGGGCGCTATGAACGCGTCGAGTACGGATACGAGGTCCTCGATCACCCGGCAGGCAGGCGCAGGGCCTTCCACATGCACCACACAGACGACTTTCTAACCCGCTTTGGCGTGCTCGTCCATGAGCACTGCGAGGAGGTCCTCGGTAGGCCGCGTTGCGGCCACTACTACGGGTTGCCGGTCCAGAACGGCTACGAGGCATTCAATGCCCTCCTTGGCCACTGGGCCCAAGCAGAACCGCTTGGCTGCGGGCAACTGCGTTGTATCGCCTGACGCATATGCGCGCAGCACCTCACCCCAGCCGGCGGTGGCGTCGCGTTCACGACCATCCAGAAGTTCATGCCCGCCGAGGCCGGCGACCGCAACGCCGTGCTTTCGGACCGGCGCAACATCGTCGTCATCGCCGATGAGGCCCACCGCAGCCAGTACGACTTCATCGACGGCTTCGCCCGCCACATGCGCGACGCCCTCCCGCAGGCCAGCTTCCTCGGCTTCACCGGCACGCCGATCGAGAAGGCGGACGCGAACACGCGGGCGGTCTTCGGCGACTACATCAGCATCTGCGACATCGCTCGCGCGGTCGAAGACGGCGCCACGGTGCCGATCTACTGCGAAGGCCGGCTGGCGAAGCTGGAACTATCCGAGGCCGAACGCCCCAGGATCGACCCCGGGGTCACGGCGCGAGGGCGCCGATGGGAATCACGAAGACGCCGTCGGGCCGGCGATAGGCATATCCCCACCCAGTGACCACGGCCATGAAGCAGGGCTTGCCGTGCCGGCTGGGGTCGACGTGGTCGGCGACGCGCAGCAGACTGGTCGCCCCCTTGTCGATGTCACCCTGGCCAAGCTTGACTTCCAGCGCTGCCCAACGGCCGTCCCCAAGGACAAGGATCGCATCGGCCTCTGCCCCCTTGGCCTCTCGATAGTGCCAGACCTTCGCGCCGACGGCCTGGCCGTAGATTCGCAGGTCGCGGATGACGAGCGACTCGAATAGGAACCCGAGGGTCTCCGGGTCGGCGAGGAGTCGATCGATGCCGGTGCCGAGCGCCGCCGCGGCGAGCGACGGGTCGACGAAGTGGCGCGTCACCGTCGACCGGAGCACGCCTCGCGAGCGCAGTGCCGGCGACCAGGCTGGCAGGTCCTCGACGATGAACAGGCGGGTAAGCGCTCCGATGTAATCGATGACCGTGTGGTAGTCGATCGAACCTTCAGCGCCGGCAACATCCGCGGCAATCGTGCGCGCCGAGACTTCGGTCGCGGTGTTCCGTGCCAGGGAACGAAGGAGCCGGGCGACATTCCCAGGGTCGTGGCGCCGCCCGTCGAGCCGGCCCAGATCGACGCGACACGTCTCGTCGAGATAGCCTTGGGTCGCGATCATGGCGTCGGGCGGATCGCGGCGCAGCAACGCCGGCCAACCGCCGATGACGATCCGCTCGGCGATCTCACGGATGCCCAGTGCCGGGTCCCCCGCTCTCGCTTCTCCGCCCGCGAATAGGTCTGCGAGCGAGACCGCCCGGCTGGAGTGCCCGCTTTCGGCAAGCGACATCGGACGCAGTCGCAAGCGCGTGATCCGCAGCGAGCCCGTATGTCGCGTGTCGTCGTCGGCCGGTACCGCCGACCCCGCGAGGATGTAGCGCCCCGTCTTCTCAGGGTGGTCATCCACGTCGCCGCGGATCTCGTTCCACACGTCCTTCACGAGTTGCCACTCGTCGATGGGGCGGGTCCGCTCGCCGTCGAGCAGGAGGGCCGGGTTCAGCTCGCCCGCCATGCGAGCTGCCCGGTCTCGGTCGAGCCGAACCGCGCTCTTCGCCGCCCTCAGGGCGGTCTGAGTCTTGCCGCAGCCGCGGGGTCCCTCGACGAGCACCGCGCCGGTAGCGCGGAGTCGACTCGCCAGCTCCGAGTCGGCCAACCGGGGAATGTAGTCGCGTATCCGGCCCAGAGGATCGGGAGTTGGAAGACTCATCGGGAGACCTAGTGGGCACTCATTCGGCCTGACGGAGGCACTCAGTTAGGCACTGTCAAGGCCCTCACTTGGGAAACACACCTGGAATGTCCGGCGGGCTCCTGTCGAGGTCGCGAGAGTTCTGGCTCACGTCTTGTTCAAGCAGATCGCAGATGTGTTTGGCAAGCGTCATCAGCGGGCCAAAGTAGGGAAGCCGGCTTTGGTAGGTCTCAAGGCTCTAGACGAATGCATGATGCCCGTGCCGCCTTCGCCGACGCTTATCTGATGCTTTCATGCCTGGATCCTGTCCAGGCCGCCGACCGGGCCGACCTGCGCGACAAGCTCCGCGTCGCCGGCGGAGGCGTCGTCTTCACGACGAGATCGTGGCGCTGCGGCCAACGTGGGCAGGGGATGTCGACGCGAGCGCCGGATGCTCGACGGGGCTGACTAGGGAGCAGACTTTGCCGCGGTGGCGGAGCGCGCATCCTGGATCGTCACCACGTAGACCGTGTCCGCCGCTTCGTCGTAGGCGTAGACGATCAGCATCCAGCGCCACGGGCCGAGGATGAAACGGAACTCGGCCCATCGGCCCTCGAGCGGCGCGCCGAGTCGCGGGAAGCGTGACAGTGGCCGAAGCGACGACTTCACCCGCTCGCGCGTGTTCCTGGGCAGGCTGAGCGTCCGGACCAGCGTGTCAAGGTTGTCGACCGCGGTCGGGGTGACCACGACCGTCGCCACGGACTAGAGATCCTCGACTTGTGTTCCGAGACCGGATCGGGCTTCCGCGAGTCCGCGTTGCGCGCTTTCGAACGCGCCCGGGATTCGGTCGAGGAGAGCGGCTACGTCACGAGGATCGGGATCGGCCTCCTCGAGAGCCGTGGAGAGCAGGGATCGCGCAATCGTGCCCGGGTTGGTATGTGTTCGCTCGGCCAGGCGGCGGAGCTTGAGCGCGTGCTCATCGTCGAGGATCACGTTCACGCGGCTAGATGTGTGGCTCACGTCCGTCAGGGTACACGCATCAGCACGCCTTGTGTAGTCCCACCTGGCCCAGCTCGCTGCTCCACCTCTCGTGGCTCTACGGCTTTGGGCCGGCGGTGCCGTACGGCGTTGTGTCGACGATCTCGCGGATACCATCGCCATCTGTATCGGTCCAACCGAACATCACGTATGGAATCCAGTCGTCGGCGGTGCTGCCGGCCGGTCCGGCCACCGCCCTCCGAGGTGGCCAATCGTCCATCATCCCGAACATGTGGCTGAGCTCGTGGTTGAAATCCATCACCAGGCCGCCCTGCAGTTCGCTGGCACCCGTCACGCTGGACCAGATGTTGGTCACGCCGAACTTGCCGGTCCCGCAGGCCTCCAGAGCCCAGCCGCCGCCGGGATCCATGGCCCCTGGGGCGGTGCGGGAGCCGTACGTGCCATTGGCATCCAGATCGATCTGCATGACGAAGTCGTACGCGGACGGGTCTTTGCCGGCCAGCGTTCGGATCTGCTGACCGGTCAACAGCTCGCCGGACACAGGGGGTGAGCCGAGATACGCCGCATCGGCTTCGATCCGCATCGGCGCGGAAGAGAACCCCTGGCCGGTGGCGAAGTCGGCATACAGACCATTCAGCCAGGCCACCACGACCGGAACCTTCGCCAGGGCATCCTGCTTGACCGTCCCCGTGTTGCCGTAGTCGACGAACACGACGAGCACCCGGTACGTGCCCGCAGGACGGCAGTAGGTGTATGCACCTGTCGTGGAGCGGTGAGCTGGATCGGCGTACGGCCCGTTGCTCCATTCCACGTGTCCGTCATCGAATACCTGAACGTAGTAGCGCGTCCCTTTGTAGTAGGCCGCGCCGATCCAGCGCGAGCGGGTCGGGTTCGTTGGGAACTCGAAACGCTGCAGCGAGGGCGCCGGAATGTTCACCTTGTAGGTGTCCTGGAGCAGCCCGGTCACCCGCTTCAAAGCCTGCTCCCGGGTGAGTGCCGGCGGCAGTGTGAAGGCCGGGACACCGGTAACGGTGATGTGGATGGTCGCCTCGGCCGAGTTCTTGTCGCTGTCCATCGCCGTGGCGGTCAGGGTGTACGCCCCGCCGCCGTTGGGCGGAGACCAGGCGATCTCCGCCAGGAAGGGGACGACGCCACCGCTGTTCTGCGCTTCGAGGGTGCGGCCCCCCTCGTCCACCGCAGGCAGGCCGTTGGCGGTCAGCCCTACCAGCAAGGGAGCCTTGCCGGTCACCTCGATCTGGACGGCCAGCAGCGGACGGCCCTTCGCGTCGAGAGTGGCCGCTGCGGTGCCTCCATCCGTCAGGCCGACGAACCGCACCTGCATCGCCCCAGCGGGCGGAGCAGTGGCCGGGGCCGCCGGGGATTGAGTGACGGGCGCGCTCACGAGGACGGTGGCGGAGGGCGAAGCAGAGCCGCAGCCGGCGAGAATCACCGCCAGGAGGGGCAATAGGCCGGGTCTCTTCGAACACCGTCTGGAGAACGTGGCCGATCCTCCCGGGAACAGTGTGCCGGACTACTGCATCTCCATTCTAGCGATGAGATTCCGCCCCCGAGGCGTTCGGAGCTCCCCTACTCCAGCGAGCCGCGGTCGCGAGCGTAGTCCTCGAGCAGCAGACGGACCACGGCGCTCACGCTCTTGCCTTCCTCGGCCGCGCGGGCCGAGACGCGACGGTGGAGCGCTTCGGGAACTCGGGCTTCGATCCGCGGCGAGTGCGCGCCGGGCTCCGCGCTCAGGGAGGGGCGGCCACGTCGGGGCTTCCACGTCGACAGATCGAACCCCTCCTCGGCCTTCGCCGCCAAACGATCGATGTCGGCCTCGGAGAGAGCCCGTCCGCTCTTCCGGATGACAGCGAATCGTTGTCTCACCCAATGATTATGTCGGACACAATGCAATCGTCAAGCAGGCTCGTTGCAGGCCGCGTCGCCCTCGACATTCTCCTGAGCCACGCTCATTCGCCCCCCACGCGGGAGCCCAGCCGCCTACGGGATCCAGTTGAAATCGTCCGGGTTGGGGCCGCGGCGGCCGCCGCGGTGGAGGGAGGTGATAGCCGCCATGTCGTCGTCCGTCAGCTCGAAGTCGAAGAGGGCGAAGTTCTCGGCGATCCGCGCCGGCGTCACCGACTTGGGGAAGACGATGTCGCCGCGCTGGATGTGCCAGCGGAGGGTGACCTGCGCCGGTGTCCGGCGGAGCCGCCCGGCGATGCCGGCGATCGTAGGATCGTCGAGCACCTGGCCCTGCGCGATCGGCGACCATGCCTCCGTGGCGATGCCGTGCTCCCTGTCGAACGCCCGCACGTCGTCCTGGGTGAAGTACGGGTGGATCTCGATCTGGTTGACCGCGGGGACGATCGTGGCCTCCTTTACCAGCCGCTCGATATGGTGCGGCTGGAAGTTCGAGACGCCGATCGCCCTGACGCGCCCGGAACGATAGATCTCCTCGAGCGCCTTCCACGTCTCGACGAAGTCGCCGACGCCCGGAAGCGGCCAGTGGATCAAGAAGAGATCGAGGTACTCGAGCTTCATGACTTGGAGCGACCGGTCAAACGCCGCGAGCGCCCTGTCATAGGCGTGGAAGCCGTTGTTGAGCTTGCTCGTCACGAACACTTCGGCTCGATCGATGCCGGAGTCCCGGAGGGCCTCAGCGACCTCGGCCTCGTTGCCGTACATCTCGGCCGTGTCGATATGCCGGTAGCCGACGCGCAGCGCCTCGAGCGTCGCCGCCCTGGTCTCCTTCGGTTCGATCTGGAAGACGCCGAACCCGAGCTGCGGGATCTCGACGCCGTTGTTGAGCTTGATATTCGGCACCGCGGTCACTGGCGTTCGTCTCCTCTAGCGAAGCATGGTCACTATGGCAGCCACAACCGCCGTCGTCAGGATGGCCGTCCAGACCCAAGCCCAGCCGCCGGGGTCGGAGGCGCCGTTGCCTTTGCCGGCCTAAGCCCCTACTGGGCGTCCAGGATCTCGCGGACCTTGCGAGCCAGGCGCTCCGGGGTGAACGGCTTCTGCAGGAGCTGGATCGGGCGGCCCTCGGAGTCGCGGAAGGCCTCCATGGTGTCGGTGTGACCGGACATGAGCAGCAGCTTCGCGGCAGGCCGGACCCGGTGCAGCCTGGCGGCGAGCTCGGGGCCCTGCATGCCGGGCATGACGACGTCGGTGACGAGCATATCGAGCGCCGGTGCCCTGGCGGCGATGTCAAGAGCGTCGGCCGCGTTCGCGGCCTCCAGCACCGTGTATCCATGAGACCGAAGCCCGAGGACGCTCAGGCGCCGGACGCTCGGGTTGTCCTCCACGACCAGGACGGTCTCGGTGCCTGTCGCCGGCGGCGGTGGGATGACGACGCCGTCCGCCGGTCTGGCGGGGGCCGCCACCTGGGGCAGGAGCGTGGTGACCGTGGTTCCCTGGCCCAGCTCGCTGTGGACCCAGATATGCCCGCCGTTCTGCTGGACGATGCCGTGACACGTAGCCAGGCCCAGGCCGGTCCCCTTCCCCGGTCCTTTGGTCGTGAAGAAGGGTTCGAAGAGGTGGCTCATCGTCTCTTCGGTCATCCCTGTGCCGGTATCGGTCACCGACAGCCTCACGTACGGTCCCGGTGCGATATCGGGATGGCTCGTCGCATACTCGCCGCCGACCGTCTCGTTGGCCGTCTCGATGACGAGAGTGCCGCCCTCGGGCATCGCGTCGCGAGCGTTCACGGTCAGGTTCACGAGCAGCTGCTGGATCTGGCCAAGGTCCGCCTCGATGGTACCTAGCCCCGAATCGAGGACCGCGCTGATCTCGATGCCCTCGCCCAGGAGACGCCGCAGCATCTCGAGAGAGCCCGCGACGACGGCGCTGAGATCCAGAGACGCGGGCTCGATGATCTGCTTGCGAGCGAAGGCGAGGAGCTGGCTTGTCAGGCGAGCCGCCCCTTCGGCCGCCTTGACGACCTCAGCGATGCTCTCGCGCGCCGGGTGATTGGGTCCGAGATCCATCAGCGCCAGCTCGGCATTGCCCATGATGGCGGTCAGCAGGTTGTTGAAGTCGTGGGCGACGCCCCCCGCCAGCCGTCCGATGCTTTCCATCTTCTGGGCTTGAATGAGCTGCGCCTCGAGGGCCCTCCGCTCGGTGATGTCCTGTATCAGGCCGTCGTACCCCAACAGCGTCCCGTCGGGTGCGTACTGGGGCACCGGCGTGCTGCGGACCCATCGCAGCGATCCATCCTTGCGGACGATGCGATGTTCCACGGGACGCATGCGGCGATTGGCTTCCACGTCCGCGGTTTGCTCGAGCACCAGGGCGCGATCCTCGGGTACCACGAGCCGCAGCCATAGGCCGGGGTCCTTGGCGAAGTCCTCCGCGGTGTAGCCGGTCACCGCGACGCAGCCGGGACCGTGTCGCGTGGAGATAGCCACTCCCCCGATGACCTGGACCCTGAACACGTAGTCGGTCATCGTCTCGGTGATGCGCCGGTAGCGATCCTCGCTCTCGGCCAGCTGGGCGGTCCGCTGTGCGACACGATCCTCCAGCTCCTGATGTGCCGCCTTGAGCTGTTCGTGGACGGAGGCACTCTCGATCGCCACGGCAGCCTGACTGGCCATGGCCGACAGGAGATCGACGTCCGCCTGGACGAAGTCGGGCTGGTCGCTCGAGCGGCAGGCCACGATGATTCCGAGCGGCCGATCGCCGTACAGGAGCGGCGCCACCATCAGCGGCCCCAGCCTGGTGACCCCCCCCACCCGGCGCGCGACTACACGTGGAGACTCTCGCGGGTCCGGAACGTTTCCCGGCGAGAGCGTCGCGACCCGATGCGTCAGGACCCAACCGCCGAGCCCCTCCATCATCTCCGCGTAGTCGATGTCGGCTGGCGGCTCACTCCCGGGCCCGCCACGGTAATGGCCCAGCACGAGGCGCCGTTCCACGTCCACGGCCATCAGGTGCACCCGGTATGCCGGCAGGGCCTCGGCGACGGCGTCCACGACCCGGTGGAGGAGCGCCCCTACGCTGTTGGCGGCGACCAGTGCCGTGCTGACGCGGTAGAGGGCCTCAGTTCTGGTGAGAGCGGTCTGGGTGGCCTCCAGGGCCTGGCGGTACCGAGCCTCGGACGTCCTCAGCTCGTGTTCGGACCGGTCCCGGCCTAGCAGGGTAGGCATCGGCTGGTTGAGTCGGAGCGACTCGCGGGAGAAGTCCGGAACGGCCTCCGCTGCAGCCTTGCGGCGGTTCTTCATCGCGACCTCTGCACGTGCAAGCGACGGCAGGTAGTTGAGCGACCCGGAGACCATCCCCGCGCTGCCTCCGTCGCTCCCCCTCAGGAGTTTACCCCGCTGGGGATGCACCTTCACACGCCCTCCGATGTGCTGCCATACGGCAGCGCCCGGGACACGTCGAACGATGGTGACGCCGCGCGACGGTCCTATGTGCTCTGCATTGGGGTGTCGGCTGTCGGTCCCGCCAGAGAGAGTCGCACTTTTCGCTACGCCGTCACGATACCGGGACGATCGCGGCTCCATCGGCCCGGCTACGGGCGACAGCCGTCTCCTCGGCGGCTGCGTCGGCGGCTACCCATTCCCAGAAGTCCACCGCGGCGCGCTCGTACAGCACGCCCATGCGCAGGGTTTGGGCGCGCCAGTGCTCCAGCGTCAGATGCCCGGCATTCGATCCTTCGGACCCGCGCTCGAGTCGCTCCTCTGCCTCATAGCCGGCCAGCTTGGCTCGATGGATCGGCAGCTGCTCTCGCGCGATGGCGACCCGCGCACTCGTCGGCTCGAGGTCGGCGAAGAAGAGCTGGAGCAACGCGAGATCTCGCAGCTCTGTCGGTTGCCGGGCTGGACAGCTGAGCCACGCGCGGAGGGCCTGGCGCCCTGCGTCCGTGATCGTGAAGAGCCGCCGCCGTCTACCCTCCTGCTCTCGTTCCTCGGTCAGGAGTCCCAACTGGACCAGGCGCGGCGGCTCCTTGTACAGGAGCGCGTGCGGGAACGACCAGAAATGGCCGATCGTCGCCGCCACGTGGCGCTTCAGGTCGTACGGCGTGGAGGGACCCTCACGGGCAAGGAGGCCCTGCACGAGATACGAAGTCGGAGTGAGCTGCGCCGCTGCGTAGGTCGAGTGTTCGGTTGACATACTCCATACGATACCATATGCTGCAGATCAGTCAAGAGGAACCATCGCAGGTAGGTGCAAGCACATGGCCATCCAAGAACAGCACGTCAAGGTCGAGACGACCGGACCCAGCAACGGCGAGTTCGCTCGCCGCATCGCGGTCTTCGCATTCGGGATCGTGCAGGGCCTCATCGCTCTGCGGATCGTGCTCCTCGTACTTGACGCTCGCGAGGCCAACGGACTCGTCTCCGGGATCCTCAACGTCAGCCAGGTCTTCGTCGCGCCGTTCGACGGCATCCTCCACGCCAATGCCTTGCACGCCGGCGGCTCCATCCTGGACGTCGCCGCGGTAGTCGCCCTCATCGGGTGGACGATCGTGGAACTCCTCGTCGTCGCCGCAATCGGAATCTTCCGTCGCGAACCCGCCTGAGCGAGACGCGACCGCCGGTCGTGGGGCGAGGTCCGCTCCACGACCACGCAGAACGTAAGGGAGCTTTGATGAAAGCATTGCGAATTATCGGCTTGACGGCCTTCCTGGCCGTCTTTCTGACAGGCCCGGCGCTTGCCGCGCAGGCTCCAGTGGGACTTGGAGCGGCGGGCGGCTTCGCGGTCCTGGCCAGCCAGACCATTACGAACACCGGTGCCACCACAATCACCGGAGATGTCGGGCTGTCTCCGGGCACCTCGGTGACTGGATTCGAGACCGTGACGCTGCACGGGACCCAGCACGTCGCCGATGCCCCCGCGCTGCAGGCACAGAACGCCCTGACCACCGCCTACAACGACGCCGCAGGCCGAACGCCTGTCACCACCATCCCCGCCCAGCTCGGTGGACAGGTCCTGACGGCCGGGGTCTACGCCTCCCAGGACGGCGCATTCTTGTTGACGGGGGCTCTCACCCTCAACGGCGAGGGCAATCCCAACGCCGTGTTCATCTTCCAGGCTGCGTCCACGCTGACGACGGCGTCAGGCAGCAGCGTGGTCCTCAGCGGCCAATCTCAGGCCTGCAACGTCACCTGGCGGATCGGCAGTTCCGCGACTCTTGGTACCCGCTCCGCCCTCAAGGGCGACATCCTGGCGCAGGACTCCATCACGCTCACGACCAGCGCAACGCTGGATGGCAGAGCGCTGGCACGTACCGGCGCCGTAACGCTGGACACCAATGTCATCTCCCAGTCGCCGTGCTCGGTAGCCGCCGCCACGCCCACTCCACCCGCCTCGCCCAGTCCATCCGCCTCGGCTACTGCAGCCGCCTCGGCCACTGCAGCCCCCTCGGCCACTGCAGCCCCCTCGGCCACTGCACCCGCCGCAACCGTGCCTCCGACTAGCACCAGCGGGTCCCAGGACCCGGGTTCCGGCCCCAGCCCTTCGACCATGATCCTCTTTGCGGGTCTCGCCGCGGCCGCCGCGTTCGTGACCATTAGACGGTTCAGCACGATCCGGCGCTAACCGGCTTCCTTCGTCCCTTCGATTGACTAGTGGCGGCGCCCGCAAGGGCGCCGCCACCCATACGCCGGGGCTGTCCCCGTGCCAAACGAATCCCATGAAGGATCCGAAATGACTGCCACCGAGGCTCCTACGCGGACCACCGAAACCATCGACGAAGCCGCCCGCGAACACGGCGACGAGATCTCAGACGAGACACGCTCAGCCGCCGACCGCGCACGGGTCGCAGTCATGGGGGCCTTCGATCACGTGCCCGACCTGTTCGGGACCGCGCGCAGTGGCGCCTCGCAGGTTGCCGAGCATCTGCCGGACGCCGACGCAGACCGGCAACGGCCGATTGTGTCGGTCTTAGGCCTCGCGGCCGGCGACCCCCGGGGCCTCGGTCGGTGCGATTGACGCTCCGTCGTCCTCGGCCCGCGCCCGATCGGCAGCCGTCTCCTCGGCGGCTGCGTCGGCAGTGACGCCCTCCCAGAACTCGACCGCTGCCCGTTCATAGAGCAGACCCATCGGGAGGGTCACTCCCCGCCAGTGCTCGAGACTCCGGCTGACGGTGCCTGAGCCGTTGCGCCCGTCGTCGAACCACTGCCGAGCCTCGTATTCGGCCAGCTGCGCCCGATGCGCCTCCAGCTGCTCCTCCGCGATGGCGACCCGCGCACTCGTCGGCTCGAGGTCGGCGAAGAAGAGCTGGAGCAACGCGAGATCTCGCAGCTCTGTCGGTTGCCGGGCTGGACGGCTGAGCCACGCGCGGAGGGCCTGGCGCCCTGCGTCCGTGATCGTGAAGAGCCGCCGCCGTCTACCCTCCTGCTCTCGTTCCTCGGTCAGGAGCCCGAGTCCGCACAGGCGCGGCGGCTCCTTGTACAGGAGCGCGTGCGGGAACGACCAGAAATGGCCGATCGTCGCCGCCACGTGGCGCTTCAGGTCGTACGGCGTGGAGGGACCCTCACGGGCAAGGAGACCCAGCACGAGATACGAAGTCGGAGTGAGCTGCGCCGCTGCGTAGGTCGAGTGTTCGGTTGACATACTCCATACGATACCATACTCTACTGATGGTGTCGCAAGAACGATCGTCAAGTTGGCGAGTAGCCTGCGAGGCCTCGGAAGGATCGCGGCATGGGCATCTTCGCATGGATCGTGGTCGGCGCGGTTGCCGGCCTCATCGCCACCCTGATCATGGGCGGACGCACCGGGCTCGTCATGACCCTCGGCCTCCTCATGACCGTCGCTATCGGGATCGCCGGTGGACTCCTGGGCGGCTGGGTCGCCACTAACGTCTTCCACTACGGAAGCATGGACGGGATCAACATCGAGAGCATCATCATCGCCATCGCCGGGGCTCTCGTTCTCATCGTGACCTGGCGCGCCTTGACATCCCGCAGACAGAGCCGCATCCACCTCTAGGATGGCGGCCTCTATCTGGTGAACCTCCCAATACAGGTCGCCGGCGACCTGACCCACCAAGAAGGAGATCCCGATGTTCAAGAGCAACAAGTCGCTGTTCATCATCGTGGCCTGTATCTGCTTCGCGATTGCCGTGGTGACGCACGCGCAGATCGTGACACTCGACACCAAGATCGACTGGACCGATCTCGGCCTGCTCTTCGGCTTCCTGGCCTTCCTCTTCTAGCCGCCATCGGGCACATCGGGCCGGCGGCCCGCCTGCCAAGCCCGGCCTGGATCACCACACCGAACGAGGACCCAACTCAGGAAGACCGAGCAGGCCGAGTCTCACTCGCTTGACAGCTTCCGGGGCGCCCGAGAGCTGTCCCGGTCAGACCTTCGCCAGGAAGCTCCTCCTCCAGGCGGCTCGGGTCCCGGGACCAGCCTCGGGCGCCCCCGCGTTCGGGCCCGCAGCGCGGCCGGAAGAGGCCCGGGCCCGAGACACGCTCCCCTGCCCCGCGCGGCGTGCTCGTGTGGTTCGGCGTCGGTATCCTGAGTGCAGGACGGTCGTAGGCGACCCCCCAAGAGTGAGGCGAGCGATGAGCGAACCGCCGGCGACGCAATCATTGGCCGCGCGCATCGAGGAGCTGCGCGGCCTGGATTCAGTCCACGACTGCCGGATCCGGTTGATGTCCGTTCGAACGAGAATCGAGACCAACTGGCCCAGCAAGAGAGGCTTCCTGAGACGCGGCCCTGCCCTGGATCGCGAGAGCCAGGCCACCATCGCGAATCTCCTGGCGGCCCTTCCTTGCCCGCTTCCACTGGAGGCCGGGGGTGAGCCGGTACCCCTCATCGGGGCAGGAGAGACCGACCTCCAAGCCGCCGCCGGACGGGCCGTCGACGCGGCCATGGCATTGCTGGCCGGGGCCGAGCTGGACACCCTCTACCACGGCGACGTGACCCTCCTCGAGAGCTACGAGCCCGGCGCCGCGGAACCCATCACGGTCTCCGATCCCAGCGTAGGGCTTCTGGTCGCGACCATCATCGGCACGCTGGAGGCGATCGTCGAACAAATCGGACCGGGGCCACGGCCAGGTGCCAGAGCCGCGTCCAACCCTCCCCGGCCCTCCCGGCAAGGCCCAGACACGCACAAGGGAAGGCGCGATGTCCGCCGTCCGTGAACTCTACAAGACCAACCTCGCATTGCTGACCGACCTGTACGAACTGACGATGGGAGCCGGCTACGAGGCGGCCGGGGTAGCGGATCGCGAGGCGGTCTTCGCACTCAGCTTCCGGGACCTCCCCTTCCAGGGCGGATACGCGGTGGCCGCGGGCCTGGACGACGCTCTCGAGATCCTGGAGCACATGCGCTTCCAGGACGCCGATATCCGATACCTGCGCGGTCTGCGCGGGACTGCCGGTCGACCGATCTTCCACTCGGCTTTCCTCGACCGGCTGGCGTCCTTCGAGTTCACCTGCGCCGTGCATGCCATTCCGGAGGGAACCGTCGTGTTCCCCAACGAGCCGCTGGTTCGCGTCCGCGGCCCGGTTCTCCAGGCACAACTCGTCGAGAGCGTGCTGCTGACCGTCATCGGTTTCCAGACGCTGGTGGCAACCAAGGCGGCCCGAGTCGTGGAGGCCGCGGGCGGCGGCCCGGTCCTGGAGTTCGGCCTCCGCCGTGCCCAGGGACCTGACGGGGCGCTATCGGCCGCCCGCGCCGCCTACATCGGTGGTGTGGCGGCCACCTCGAACGTTCTGGCGGGCCGGCTGTTGGGCATCCCGGTTCGTGGCACTCACGCTCACTCGTGGGTCCAGGTCTTCGACGACGAGCAACGCGCCTTCGACCTGTTTGCCGACGCTCAACCGGAGGACGTCACTCTGCTGGTGGACACCTACGGGACGCTTTCCGGCGTGAGTCATGCAATAGCGACCGGCCTGCGTCTGGCGGCGGCCGGTGGCTCGCTGGCCGGCATCAGGCTGGACTCGGGCGACCTGGCGTACCTCTCGATCGAGGCCCGGCGCATGCTGGACGAGGCGGGCCTGACCGAAACCAAGATCGTTGCCTCCAACGACCTCGATGAACGCACCATCGAGTCGCTTCGCGAGCAGGGCGCGCGCATCGACATCTGGGGCGTCGGCACCAAGCTCGACACGTGCTTCGATCAACCGGCGCTTGGCGCCGTCTACAAGCTCACCGCCTTCTGCGATCCCTCCGGTAGCTGGCGGTACCCGGTCAAGCTGTCGGAGCACAGCGCCAAGATCTCCATCCCGGGAGTGCTGGGCGTGCGACGGTTCGCCGACGGGACCGGCCGTTTCAGGGCCGACATGATCTACGACGAGGACCTGCCCGTCTCGGCCGATAGCGGCGTCATCGTCGATCCGGCCGACGCGCTTCACATGCGCGCCATCGAGCCGGGCTGGCGGGCCGAAGAACTTGTCCTACCGGCCCTGCGACGCGGAAAGAGGGTAGCCGCGGCGCCGGACCTGGAGTCGATCCGATCGCGGGCCCGTGCCCAGCTCGACAGTCTGCATCCGGCCATCCGCCGCCTCATGAACCCGCACACCTATCCCGTGGGGCTCGAACGCCGGTTGCACGATCGCCGCGTCCAGCAGGTTCTCGAAAGGCGGCTGCCGCAACCCACGACCTGACTGTCCGGGCCGCGCCCCGGCTCGGGCCGGCTACTCCGCCGAGTCCGGCGCGGCTTCCTGGGGGCGGACCCCGCCGGCCTCCGCCGGGGCCTCCGCCGGATCGGCCGGGGCCTCCGCCGGATCGGCCGGGGCGGCGTCAGGCCCGCCTTCCTCGATCGCCATTTCGAGCTCGGCCTCGGCGACTGCCTCCGCCAGCGTCTCCGCCATGGCCACCTCGGTGATGAGCTCCTCCATGGCGTCCAGGACCACCTCCCCCACCGCCACATCGAACGCGGCTGCGGGGGCCTCCACGGGCGCTTCGGAGTGAGTCGCCGCCGGGACGGACGGGATGGAATCCGGCGTCGTCCATGCCGGGTCGAGGGTGAGGTGCAGAACAGCCGGCCGACCGTCCTCGATCGCCCGCCGCAGAGCCGGTTCGAACTCCTCGTCGGTCGCAACGGACAAGCCGAGGGCCCCGCAGGCAGCGGCCACGGCGGCGAAGTCGATCGGTCCGAGCCGCGTGCCGAGGCCGACACCGGCGGCCCGCTCCTCCTGACGTCGCCAGATCGTGCCGAAGCGGCGGTTGTCGAAAACCACGACGATGACGTGGGCCCGCTCTCGAACCGCGGTCTCCAGCTCGGCCATCGTCATCGCGAAGCCGCCGTCGCCGGCCAGGGCAACTCCAAGGCGCCCCGGCCGGGCCAGCGTCGCCCCTATCGCCGCCGGCAGACCGTAGCCCATGGGCCCGGCCGTGGAGCCGAGGAATGTGCCGGGCCGGTGGAAGCGGTAGCCGCGGGCCGCCCACGTTCCGAAATCGCCTGCGTCCGTGGTGATGATCGACTCGGGCGGAAGGACGCGGGCCAGCGTGGCCACGATCCGACCGGGATGGACACCGGGGCCGCTCCACGGCACGGCGTCCACCACAGAGCCCAGCTCGTACGCCTCCCGGTCGGCGGCATTGGCCGCGGTCCGTTCGTTCAGGGATGCGGCGTCGAAGACGGCCCGGGCCAGCACGCGCTGTGCGACACGCAGCAAGGCGGCCACATCGGCGGCCACCGTGACTTCCGGGCTGTGCGCTGAGTCGGGTCCGCGCGGTTCCAGGTCCACCTGGGCCCATCTCGTCGAAGGGCCCGGGATGCGGTATCCGTAGGTCGCGATCTCCCCTAGACGCGACCCCAGCACCAGCATCGCGTCGGCCTCCTCGAGCCGCTCCAGAACGGTCCGCGGCGAGCCCAGCCCCGTCATGCCGAGGTAGAGCGGGTTGTCGTTGGGGAAGACGTCGGCTCGCCGCCACGAGGCCACGACCGGAACGCGCATGGTCTCAGCGAAGCGAACCAGCGCGTCCGTGGAGCGCGCCCGCAGGACTCCGGCTCCGGCCAGGATGACCGGGCGCCGGGCGTCGGCCAGCAGATGCAGGACCCTGCGGACGAGCGTCGAGTCGGGCTCGGCGTGGTATTCGGGATGAACTCCCCCACGCTGCCCTGGCTCACCGGCGGGCGCGGGGAGGTCGAACAGATCCGCCGGCACGGACAACAGGACCGGTCCGGGCCGCCCCCTGGTGGCAGTGGCCACCGCTCGCTCGATCATCGGCCCGGCGTCGGCCGCATCGTGCAGCTCGACTGCCCATTTCACGATGGGCTCGAACGCGCGGACGACGTCCATCTCCTGGAATGCGTCGCGGCCTCTCACTTCGCGACGAACCTGACCGACGATGGCCACGACCGGCGCGGAGTCGGCCTGTGCGGCGTGCAAGCCGATGGCCAGATTGGATGCCCCGGGTCCGCCTGCCGCGACGCACAGGGCCGGCCGCCCGGTCAGCTGCGCCACCGCCTCTGCCATGAGGGCCGCCGCGCCTTCGTCTCGTGCGGCCACCACGCGAACGCGGTTCGCCGCCAGACCTTCCAGTAGCCCCAGAACGCTCTCGCCCGGCACGGTGAAGGCGATCCTCACGCCCGCCCGGGCAAGTCCTTCGGCCAGGGCAGAGCCGACCGTCCTGGTCGCGCCCTGGTCTTCAGTCATCGACATTGCCACACTCCTTGAGAGCGTCGCGCCGGTTTGCCCGAGCAACGCTCACCGATAGTTCGTGAACTGCAATGGCACCGGTTCATCCAACTCCCTCAGCCGGGCGATGACCCGCTGAAGGTCGTCCTTGCTCTTGCCGAAGAGGCGCAGAGCGTCGCCCTGGATCTGCGCCTTGACTCTAGGGAACTCGTCGCGCACCAGCTTGCTCAGTTTGCGCGCCAGATCCTCGTCCAGCCCTCTCCGCAGAGCGATGTGCTGGCGGACCTTGTTCCCGCCGGCCGGCTCGAGCTTCCCCCAATCGAAGATCTTGAGGGAGAGACCGCGCCGCACCGCCTTGGACTCGATCAGATCGCGGATCGCCTTCGCCCGGAACTCATCGTCCGTCAGCAGGACCAGCTCCGTCCGGGTTTGAGTCAGCTCGACTGTCGCGCCCTTGAAGTCATAGCGCTGCTGGACCTCACGCCGGACCTGGTCGAGTGCGTTCCGCATCTCCTGATCGTCGAAGTCGCTCACCACGTCGAACGAGGACTCACCGGCCATTCCGCCTCCTGCCTCCCTGCATCGCAACCTGAGCACAGCCACGGCAGCCCCGCCGGTCGCCCCAGTGGCACCGAAACGGCGGCACAAACGCCGCGATCCGGGCATCGAACGTGCGCCGTGGTCGTGCGCATCCTCGATTGTGCCGCACTCGGTCGATGTCCGGGACCCTGCAGACGCTCATCCCGTCTGAACGCCGCATCTCCGAGCGCCGCACGCCGTCAGGTCTGCAGAGCCTGGGCGAGCAGTTCGGCGATCCGATAGCTCCTGCCTCCTCCCATGACCAGGACGGCATCTCCGGGCCGCACCTGCCCCGCCAGCCACGCCGCCGTGGCCTCCACCGAACCGGGCGCGACCGCCACCACGCCGGGCCGTTGCCGCGCCACGGCCTCGGCCAGCGCAGCCGCGGATGTCACCGACGTGTCCGGGTCGCGGCTGGCTCAGATGTCGGCAATGGCGACGCAATCGGCCGTGGCCAGAACCTGTGCGAACTGCTCCAGCATGGCGGCCGTCCGGTGGTAGGTCAGAGGCTCGTACACGGCCCAGATCCGCCTCCCCGGCTCGATCTGGCGGAGCGCAGCCAGGGTCTCCCGAATGGCAGTCGGATGATGCCCGTAGTCGTCGTAGACAACCACGCCTCTCCCCTCTCCCGTTCTCTCCAGCCGCCTGCCAACGCCCCGAAAGCCGGCCAGCCCGGCGGCGATCGCGTCGCCGGGCACGCCCATCAGGGCCGCTGCCCCGGCCACGCCCAGGGCATTTGCGGCGTTGTGCCGGCCCGGCAGCCGCAGCCGCACCGTGAGCGAGTCGATCGAGACACCGGCACCCCGAATCTCGAGCGTCGTGCCCTCGGGTTCCGTCTCGACGATCCGCCCCGACAGGAGATCTGCCGGTCCTCCGCCCGTGGCGAAACGCCCTCGCAGATCGCTCTGCGCCGCGACGTCGAGCGCGCGGCCGGAGTCGCTGGCCAGAACCGTCGCCAGTATCCGCCCGGGCCAGTCGCGCAGACGCTCCACGACAGCCGCTACTCCATGATCCGCCACGTTGGCGACCAGCAGCGGCTCGGGAACGGACAGCGTGGCGCGCTCCAGCCACGCCACAAAGCACGCAACGACCGCCTCTTCATCGGCGAAGACGTCGGGATGATCCCACTCCGCCGACGTCAGGATCGCGATTGCCGGCCGGTATGGATCGAAGTTGCCGGCATACTCGTCCGCCTCTACCACGAAAGCCTCTCCTCGCCCCCACCGGGCCGTCGACGCCAGGCTCCCGGTCAGAACGGCCGGCATCAGCGCCCCCACGAACGCCGACGGATCGCGGCCGGCGGCGGCGAGGAGGTGAACGAGCCAACCGGCCGAGGTGCTCTTGCCGTGGGTTCCGGCGACGCCGACGAGGAGCTTCCCGGTCGCGGCGTCGGCCACGAGCTGCTGCCACGGCTCCAGCGGCACGGACGCCGCCCGGGCGGCCTCGAGCTCCGCGTTGTGCGGATCCACGGCCGTAAGGGCCTTCGTGACCGCGAGGCGCTCGGGCCTCTCGCCAGCAGTGACGTGGCGCGGATCGTGGCTCCACGCCAGGGCGATACCCGCGGCATCCAGGGGAGGGGTGTACGGAGACGGCCCGCCCGAATCGCAGCCGCTGACCGCGGCCCCGCTGAAGTGAGCGAGCAGGGCTGCCGCGCTCGCGCCGGCACCGGCAGCTCCGACTACGTGGATTCGCTCCCCTTTGCGGATCGGCCGGGCCGCCCGGCCAGATTCGAGGCCGCTACCCACGGATGCCGCGCCGCGGACGGTACTCAAGCCGGGCCGTCCGCCGCCGGCATCGTCATCACGCACTCGAGCAGCAGCACCAGGGCCGCGCTGGCACTGGCCTCACGGTTCGCCACTCGATCGCCGGACCAGACGTGGCGCCGCACTTCCACGCCCCCGGCGTGAGCCACGGCCACGTACGTCAGACCCACGGGCTTGGCCGCGGTTGCGCCCCCCGGCCCGGAGACGCCGGTGACCGCCACGAAACGGGCCAATGGGAAGGCCACGTCCAGGTTCTTGAGGTTGTGCTCGCGAGCGCCGCGAATCACGATGGACTGGCCGCTCCCCCGGCGGCGGGTCGCGGGAATCGCGACCTGGAGCTCGCCCCGAAGATACGCCCCAGTGATGGAGCGCGGCTCGGCCAGGATCGCCTCGAGCGGCCCGTTGGCGACTATCTCGCCGCCGTGCTCGCCTGC
>JBEKPL010000050.1:0-33120 GCA_049520815.1 Candidatus Limnocylindrales bacterium | reverse complement strand
CTCAATGACGCTTCCGCAGCCCACGGGGGTGAGGCTGTTTCCACGTTCACCTTACTGCCTAAGCAGCGAGGGCGAAAGCAGACTGGTTGTTGCCAGTTACTTCGTTTGCCGCCTGTTTAGCGAGGCCTGGCGGCACCTCGGCTCGCGTTCTCCGGTAACCGGCCCCTGTCGAGACCACGCATCCCCACAGAACCCGCGCAACCAGCGCCCGCGGATTGTACCGCGGTGGCAGCGGCGGTCAACGCGGCTTGCCCAGAGGCCTGGCGTCGGAGTACCTCGTCATCGTTGCGGCGAGATCTCGGATCCCCTCGAGTTGGTCCTCGTCGAAGGCCCGTTTGGGCAGCAGGAAGGAGCGGGGGTGTTCCGACGTCAGGAAGAACACGGTGGACGTTTCTCTGACGTGTGCGATCTTGTCCCAGGGTAGCTCCAGGAGGCCCTCGGCAGTCGTGACCCTGAGCCCTTGGGCGTCCACGCAGACGTCCACCGGCCCTGAGACGGCAGCTCGGTGGCGTCGAAGGGAGAGCCACGCCAGCGGGACGGAGTAGTAGCCGGTGAAGAGCGCGGCGGCCACGGCGAGCTGCACGACGGCGAACACGTAGCCACGGTGCGCGTAGCTCAGGATCGCAAGGGAGGCGAAGACGGCCGACGCGATGAGGGTGAACCACGTGCCCCGATTGAGCGCCGGCACGAAACGCAGGTACTCGCGGATCGTCAGCTGGTAGTGGCCCTCGATCGTCTCGGCCGGGTCCATCGGTTCTCCTTCCGTCATTCGCTATCGATCCCGAGCGCGGCCCCGGTCGATGTCCGCCATCTGGCGGTCCATCTCGCGGCGCGAGTCGCGCTCGGCGATGTCGCGGCGGCGGTCGTGGTGCTGCTTGCCGCGGCCCAGGCCGATCTCGAGCTTGGCCAGGCTGCGGCCGCTGATGTACATCTTCAGCGGAACCAGAGTCAGGCCCTTGGCTCGGGTCTTGGTCTGGAGGTCCAGGATCTCGTCGCGGTGGAGCAGCAGCTTGCGCCGGCGCTTGGGCTCGTGGTTGAGGCGGTTGCCGCCCTCCCATGGCGCGATGTTGGCCCCGATCAGCCAGGCCTCGCCGTCCTCGATGCGCGCGTAGGCCTCGGCCAGGCTCACCTTGCCGGAGCGGACCGACTTGATCTCGGTGCCGGTCAGGGCGATGCCGGCCTCGAACGAGTCCTCGATCAGGTACTCGTGGCGGGCCTTGCGGTTCTGGGCGACGGTCTTCTCTTCGCCCACGGGGCTCCTTGGGGGCTGGCGGTCGGCGAGCGAACATCCGGACAAACAGCGGGCGATCGGCCGGACTACCGCAGGTTAGCGGACGGACGGCGCCCGCGAGAAGGTCGAAAGGGCGCGTGCCCGCGGGAGGCGCGCGAATGCCGGCCCCGAAGGACCGGCATTCGGTCTGCTGTGATCACCACCCGCGGTGACCGGTCCCTAGAGGCCGGCTCCTTGCGAGGTGGTGCAGCGCATCGGTATCGACACTGCACATCACCTCCTTTCGTTCTCGGGCATGGTATCGGCAGTGGTCGAAAGGCGCAACCGCGAGCAAACCGGAAGTGCGGCAATGCCGGGGGCGGCGCGGACTTCGGACCGCCGCTCGGACCGCCGCTCGGACCGCCGCTCGGGTCAGCTCGAACTGGGGCTCGGGCTCAGGCCGGGGCTCGCTCCGCCGCTCGGCGAGGGGCCGGGTGACGCGCCCGACTCCGGCGGGAATCCTAGCTGCTGCAGGCCGGCGTCCAGGACTGGATCCGTCCCGGCCCGGGCGCCGTCGGAGCTCACGGGGATATCGGGCTGGAGCCCCTTGCCCTGGATCCAGACCTTGTCCGGAGTCAGCCAGCGGGCGACGGTGAGGTGGATACCGCCGAAGTTGTTGGGCAGCGGCAGCCACTCCTGGACCACGCCCTTGCCGTACGTCTTCGCGCCGATCAGCTTGGCGCGCTCTCGAGATTGCAGCGCCCCGGCCACGATCTCGGCCGCCGACGCCGTGTTGCCGTCCACCAGCACGACCAGATGGACGGAGGCGTCCGTCGCCCGTCCCCCCGGGGTGGCGGTGACCTCGCTCTGGCCCCCACTGGAGTTCTGCTGATAGCACAGCGTCCCGGAGGCGACGAACTCGCTGGCGATCGCGACCGCGTCGGCGACGTAGCCGCCAAGGTTCCCGCGCAGGTCCAGGATGATGTTCTTGCGTCCGGCGGCAAGCGCGTTCGAGAGGGCGGCGTCGAATTGCCTCGAGGCGGGCGGGTTGATGCCGTGGACATCGATGTACTCGACCGCCCCGTTGCCCAGAGTCCGGGCATCGACCTCAGGCTGGCTGTAGATCTTGCGCACGATCGAGACCTGGATCGCCTGGCCGGATCGCAGCAGACCCAGCGTCACCGTCGTGTCCTTGGGCCCCTTGATCAGCGCCGTCGCCTGGTCGATCGTCATGCCGTCCAGCGAGGTGCCGTTGACCGAGACGATGACGTCACCAGACTGGATTCCCGCGGCCTCGGCCGGGGAGCCGGGGATCGGGCGAGCGATGGCGAGCTCGCATCCGTTGCCGATCTTCGGGCAGGCCGTCGCTCCGGCCGTCGCTTCGACCGGCTGGAGCTGGACCTGGACTCCGATCCCCTGTGCCTGGCCGCCGACGTCCAGCAGAGAGTTCTCGAAATCGGCCGGGCCCTGGTAGTAGGACCACGGGTCGTTGAGGCTCTGCATCATGCCGTTGATCGCCGCCTGGACGAGCTGATCCTGGTCGGGACGAGGCGATCCGGCGTACTTGCTCTGGATCAGCGAGTAGACGTCCCAGAACGGCCCGAAGCGCGTCTCCTGGTCGGCGGGAGTTCCGGGCGTGGTAGCGATGTGCGCGCCCAGGGTGAAGCCGCCCATGAACAGGGTGCTGCCGGTCAGGATGGCGACGAGGATGAGGCTGAAGCGCGAAGGGGCCACGCCGCGGTGCCCGCCGCTGGTGGTGGTGGCGGCACCGGTGGTCTCGAACGCTTCGGACTCGCCGGCGGAAGCGGCGGCGCCTTCGACCGCGCCGGCCGCGGCCTCCCTGCCGGTGGCCTTGACGGCCGGTTCCCGTCGACGGGGAGCGGTCTGGGCCTCCGGTGACGATGCCGGCTTCTCGGGCCGGTCAGGGTTCTGCGTAGACGATCTCGGGGACATCGATTTCGAACCTCAGGCGGTGCGGCTGCGCTGACGGCGCTGCCGATCAGCGGATCAGGTAGCTCCGAATGGACAGATACGAGCCGAGGACGCCGATGCCGACCCCGGTGCCCAGCACGACCAGAGCGACGTCACGTCCGACCGTGGCGCTGGCCTCGACGGGCAGAACCTTGAAGTAGTCCGCCATGACACCGGTGATCGGGCCCTGGCACAACCAGAGCAGCCCGATCGTGATGAACGCTCCAAAGAGCCCCACCAGGGCGCCCTCGAAGATGAAGGGCCAGCGTATGAACGCGTCTGAAGCGCCAACCAGACGCATGATCTCGATCTCGTCGGCTCGTGAGACGACGGCCAGCCGAATGGTGTTGACGATGATGAAAAGCACGATCAAACCGACGATGACGAGGACCCCGATTCCGCCCGCCCGCAGGATGCCGATGACCGTGATCATCTGATCGACAGTCTGCTTGATGTTGAGGACTCGATCGACAGGCGACTGGCTGCGCAGATACGTGGCGACATCCAGGTAGTCGTTCGGATCGCGCAGGTTGATCTGGAGTGACGCCGGGAGAGGGTTCGTGGGTAGCGAGTTGAGTATCTCGGCTTCGTCGGGGTGGCGGGCCAGGAAGTCCTTGAGGGCCTGATCCTTGGAGACGTAGCTGACGTCGGTCACCTGGGGCATCTGCCCGAGCGCCGTCTCCAGGTGGCCGACCTCCTGCAGGTCGGCCGAATCCTTCAGGTAGGCGACCACCTGGACCTCCTGCTCGACGTACTTGAGAGTTGCGTCGAGGCCGGTCAGCAGGATGATCAGGCCGGACAGCAGCGCCAGCATGAGGACCATGGTGGCCGTGGCCGCCACGCTCATGAGGCCGTTGTGCGACAGGCCCTGCCAGGCGCGACGCAGACTGAAGGCGACGAAGGCGATCACTCAATCCTCGCGGTGGTAGGCGGCGTCGGTCTGGTCTCGAACGATGCGACCGTCCTCGAGGGCCACGACTCGCTTGCGGAGGGCGGTCACGACCTCGGCATTGTGGGTCGCCATCAGAACGGTCACGCCCAACTCGTTGATCCGCAGGAGAAGCTGGATGATCTCCCAGCTGATCAGGGGGTCCAGGTTGCCGGTTGGCTCGTCGGCGATGAAGAGGCGCGGGTTGTGAACCAGGGCACGGGCAATCGCGGTTCTCTGCTGCTCGCCTCCGGAGAGCTGACCCGGGAGCTGGTCCGCCTGTCCGGTCAGGCCCACGACCCGTAGGACGCGATCCACGGCCGGCTCGAACTCCCGGCGCGGTGCCCCGGTGACCTCCAGGGCGAACGCCACGTTGTCCCGGACCGACTTGTGGGGCAGCAGCTTGAAATCCTGGAAGACGATGCCGATCTTGCGACGGATCCGCGGGACGTCCTTGCGCTTCAGACGGGCCAGGTCGCGACCATCGAGCAGGACCACGCCTTTGGTGGCCATCTCGTCGCGGATGACGAGCTTGATGACCGTCGACTTGCCGGCCCCAGACGGTCCCACGAGGAAGACGAAGTCGCCCTCGGGAATGACCAGATCGACGCCTCGCAGCGCCACCTTGCCGCTCGGGTAAGACTTGGTGACTCCCTCCATCGCCAGCACCACGCGAGGTCGAACCGGATCCTCGGTGGGTTTGCCTGGCGCGCCGGGCAGGCGAGTCTGGCTCGGCTTGGAATCCGACGCTGCCGCGCTCACCATGGCCAAGAGGCTAGCACCGATCCCGGGCTCCGGCTGGAGGCTGATCGCCTCACAGCAGAGCCAGGCTTGCCGGAACGTATCTGTCGAATGCGGCGAAGGGCCGGGTCCAGCAGAGCTGCGCGGGGAAGCCCTCGATCCGGAGGCCTGCCCGGAGGAGCGCGACCATGGCCCGATCGTTGGCTCCGGGGACCCATGCGCTGGTGGAGCCGCGCGGTTTGATCGCGGCCATCAGGTGGCCGATGACCGGTGCGGTAAGGGTTTCGTCGAGAAGAGAGATGGGCCCGAAGCGACCGACCTCTGAGCTGTAGCCGTAGCCGACTGGCTCGCCGGCGGCCGTCATGTATACGAACCCCATCCTGCCCGTCGCCCGAAGGTGGGCATGGTCGACGGGGTGGGCGTAGCCGAGGATCGCCCGATCGATCGAATCGACGGCGCGGTCGGTCGAATCGATGGCTCGGACCTGCTCCACGCGATCCCGCGCGTGCCCGAGCTCGGCCGAGATGGCGCCAACGGATGCCGCGCGGGCGGCTCGAGGGCCCTGGCGATCCATGGCCACGGCCTCGATTCCGGCCGGCAAGGCCGGCAGCGGCAGCGGATCCGCGGGCTGGCCGACGAGGTTGAAGACCGGCACCCGCGGGACGATGCCGTACCGGGCATACAGGCCGTTCGACGCCGGCTGGGCCGAGTCAGTGCAGGTGGCCATGACGCCATCCCTCCGACCGGCCCGATCGCCCGCGGTGCCGGTCGCCATCGCCTCGTCCGGTTGGGGCGCCTGCGCGATCGAGGGCATGATCTGGGTCAGGATCGCCCGACCGATGCCGTGGTGCTGCTCCTCCGGCAGCACGTAGAGCTGGCTGAGAAACCAGACGTGCTCGCGCTGGACCGCGATCCCGAAGCCGACCACGCTCTCCGTCCCGCGATTCCCGACTCCGGGCGCTGCCGGGCGAACGGCCACTAGAAACCGCTCGGGGTCGGTGACGAGGAGGTGCTCCAGAAGGCCCAGAAGCGGATCGAGATAGGGCGATGGCAGCGGCCGATTGAGACGGGCCATGTACTCGTCGACGGCGGAGTACCAGACGAGTGCGCAGTCCGCAAGCTCGCGGTGGCGCGGCGGTCGGTAGCTGATGGACTCCGTCATCCTGCCCGCGGGCCGGGTCCGTCGGTGCCGAGGACCGCCCCGGTGGCCTCCCGTTCCAGTTCAGCCTGCATGAACGCGTCCAGATCGCCGTCGAGGACCGCGGCCGTGTTGCCGGTCTCGAGCTCGGTGCGATGGTCCTTGACCATCTGGTACGGGTGCAGGACGTAGCTGCGGATCTGGTTGCCCCAGCCCGCCTCGACGTGCTCACCTCGGAGCTTGCGGATCTCCGCCTCGTGCTCTTCGACGGCCCTCTGCAGCAGTCGGGCCTGGAGAATCTTGGCCGCGGTGTCCTTGTTCTGGGTCTGCGAGCGCTCGTTCTGGCTCTGGGACACGATGCCGGTGGGGACGTGAGTCAGGCGCACGGCCGAGTCCGTCTTGTTGACGTGCTGGCCGCCGGCGCCCGTCGCGCGAAACGTGTCCATTCGGATCTCGTCCCAGTTGAGCTCAACCTCGATGTCGCTCTCGACCTCGGGGAGCACCTCCGCGAGGGCGAAGGTGGTGTGGCGGCGCTTCTGCGAGTCAAATGGGCTGATTCGTACCAACCGGTGGACGCCGCGCTCGGCCTTCAGGTAGCCGTAGGCGGCCCGCCCGTCGATGGCAACGGTCACGCTCTTGATCCCGGTCTCCTCCCCTTCTGTCTGATCGAGGATCTCGGTGGCGAAGCGGTGTCGCTCGGCCCAGCGGAGGTACATGCGGAGAAGCATCTCGGCCCAGTCGGTGGCTTCGGTGCCGCCCGCACCCGCGCTGATCGTCAGGAAGGCGCTGCGCTGGTCGTACTGGCCGCCGAACAGCAGCTCCCGCCGGGCCCCCTCGTATTCGCGGGCGAGCTCTTCGGCCTCCCCCACGACGTCGGCAAGGAGCGCCTCGTCGCCCTCGGATTGGGCCAGGTCCAGCAGCTCGGCTGTCGACTGGGCGCGCGCTTCGAGACCGCGCCACAGCTGCAGCTCTTCGCGCAGACCTTCAGCTTCGCGTAGCACCTTCTTGGCCACGCGCTGGTCATCCCAGAAGCCGGGCGCGGCGACGCGGGCGTCCAGATCGCCTAGACGACTCTCCTTGGCTGAGAGGTCAAAGACGCCCCGAGGTCGCCTGGATCCGCTGGACCAGGTCGCGGATCTCGGCCGGCTCCACTAAGAGCGGCCTCTGGCGTCCTGGAGAAGGATCGGTCGGAGCTCGATCAGCCGCAGGGCGCTCTTGCTCCGGGCGACGACGGGGTTCACGCAGGGGCAGTAGATGTTGTGTGGGCAGACGCCGCAATTGCCATCGCAGTCGAGTGCAGCCGCATAACTGCAGTTGCGGCAATCACGCTCACAGGCGATGAGATCGATGAAGGCCGCTTCCTCTGCCTGCTTCACTGGTCTCCTCAGGTGACGGCGCACTGCCCCTCGAAGGAGCCGCGACCGGGTGACGGGGCCCGGCGCGATGGCTGCTGGGCGGAGTATACGGTTTCAATTCGGCTTAGCCAAGGGGTTAATTGGGCCCGGAAGCTGGAAATCGGGCACGTCGCGCATACAGGGCCGCGCATTCCTGTTGAGTGCCCGGGCAGGCCGGCCGGGAGGCGGCGTCCGCCCCGGGCTGGACCCAGCGACGACCGCGCCTACCCCCCCGGGGACCGCCGGGGGGAGGCCGCCTGGACTAGCCGGAGGCCGGGCCAGACGGTGTCGCCGTCGGGGTCGGTGCCGGCGCGGAATCGGAGGCGTCGGTGTCCTGGTCGACGAACAGGTAGAGCCCCGTGGCGCCGAGCTCGTGCAGGGTCGCGCGGAGCATGGCCGGTCCGTTGTAGTCGGGACTGGTCTCCGTCGGTGACGACCAACCTTCGATCCCTTGATCCTGGGCCAGACGCAGGACGCGCAGCATGTGGCTCCGATCGGAGACGAAGAGGGCCGTGTGGAGACCCTTCGCGTCCATGATGGCGCGCACGTTCCGCATCGATTGGAGAGTGGAGCGGCCCGTGGTCTCCATCAAGATCGCGGAGTCGGGGACGGATCGGGCCATTGCGTACTTCCGTCCAACCTCGGCCTCCGTGGTCCAGTCGCCGGGTAGCTTGCCGCCCGTGGTGATCAGGTAGGGCGCGTCGCCTTCCTCATACAGGGCGATGGCGTGGTCCAGTCGAGCAGCGAAAGATGGCGACGGGCGGCCGTTGTACTGGGCGGTTCCCAGCACGACGATGGCGTCGACGTGCCGGCGGCCGTCCTGCTCCCCGACCTGCCAGATGCGGAATGTGGTGTAGCCCACGAGTGCGCAGCCGCCCAGGACGAAGGCCAGCCCGACCAAAGCGAGGTCCCGCAGGCGCTCCCCCCAGGTGAGTCGCGGTTGACTCACAGCCCGGACGCCGGCGCGGCTGGGGCCGAGGCGAGGGCCGGATGAGGATGACGGCGGCGAGGGCGTGTCGCCGGCCCTGGGGCTCCACGCCGCAGCCCCGGACGTCCGCCGAGGCCCGCTAGCGGCCGTGGCACTTCTTGTACTTGCGGCCGGAACCGCACCAGCACTGGTCGTTGCGGCCCATTCTCACCCCCGTGGGCGAGTAACCGGGGCGGATGGCGCCGTCCCCGCCGCCGGCCCCGCCCGTGGTGCGTCCCTGGGGGATCGGCTTGGGCAGCGGCTTTCCGCCGCCCATCGTTCCTCGGCGGGTGCCACTCGGCCCGTTGGGGGCGCCGCCGGCCGGACCGCTGGCCGAGCCCCCGGCCGCTGCACCTTCGGGGGCGGCCTCGCCCGATCTCTCCGTACCCTGGGGCACGACGGGCTGTCGCACGATCGAGACGCGGAAGATCGTGGTGGCAAGCTGATGGCGGATGAGCGCGGTCATCTCCTCGAAGAGCCCGTACGCCTCCTTCTTGAAGGCGTTGATCGGGTCCTCCTGGGCGAAGCCCCGCAGGCCGATGCCCTGGCGCATCTCGTCGACCTCGGTCAGATGCTCGATCCAGATCGAGTCGATGGTGCGCAGGAGCACCAGGCGCTCTATCAGCGACCACTCGTCCGGGTTCTCCTCGGCCTTCTGCTCGAGCTTCTCCGCGGCGAGGTCCTTCAGGCGAGCGGCGATCGCGTCCCGGCGGTGGAGATCCCACAGCGCCTCTTCGGTCGTCTCGGGGCCGGCCATGCCCATTGCCTCGATGGCAGCCACGAGGGCGGCCATGTTCCACTCCTCCATCGGGAGCTCGGAGGGCAGGTGCAGATCGACGAGCGTGTCGAGCTCCTGGTCGAGGAAAGACTGGATCGTGTCGGAGAGGTCCTCGTTGCGGAGGACCTTGTCGCGCTCCTCGTAGATGGTCTCGCGCTGCTTGTTGATGACGTCGTCGTACTCGACGACGCGCTTGCGAATGTCGAAGTTGTAGCCCTCGACACGGGATTGAGCGCTCTCGATCGTCTTGGAGACCAGACGCGATTCGATCGCCATGTCCTCCTCGAGGCCGAGGCGCTCCATGAGGCTGGCGACCCGCTCCGAGGCGAACCGCTTCATCAGGTCGTCTTCGAGGGAGAGGTAGAAGCGCGACGAGCCGGGGTCGCCCTGGCGGCCGGCGCGGCCGCGCAGCTGGTTGTCGATGCGGCGCGAGTCATGGCGCTCCGTGCCGATGATGTGGAGTCCGCCTGCGGCTACCACCCGCTCGTGGTCCTCGTCGCAGATGCTCTTGGCCTCGGCCAGCGCCGCGGCGTAGGTCTCCTTGTCCACTTCGGCCGGGTTGAGGCCCTTGCGATGAAGCATCTCTGAGGCGAGGCCGGCGGGATTGCCGCCGAGGAGGATGTCCGTGCCGCGGCCGGCCATGTTCGTGGCGATGGTGACGGCCCCGGTCCGGCCCGCCTGGGCCACGATCGGCGCTTCCTTCTCGTGGAACTTGGCGTTGAGGACTTCGTGCTTCACGCCGCGGCGCTTCAGCATTTCGGCGAGGCGCTCGGACTTCTCGACGGAGACGGTGCCGACCAGGACCGGGCGTCCCTCTTCGTGCATTTCGGTGATCTCGTCGATGAGGGCCTGGAACTTGCCCTGCTCGTTGCGGAAGACGAGGTCGGCCCCGTCGTCGCGAATCATCGGCCGGTGGGTCGGCACGGCCACCACTTCCAGCTTGTAGATCTTGTGCAACTCCTCGGCCTCGGTCATGGCCGTGCCGGTCATGCCCGACAGCTTCGCGTAGAGGCGGAAGTAGTTCTGGAATGTGATCGTGGCCAGGGTCACGCTTTCGCGCTGGACGCGCAGGCCCTCCTTCGCCTCGATCGCCTGGTGGAGGCCTTCGCTCCACCTGCGGCCCGGCATCTGGCGGCCGGTGAATTCGTCGACGATGACGATCTCGCCGTCCTTGACGATGTAGTCGCGGTCGCGCTTGTACAGAGCGTAGGCCTTGAGAGCAGACTCGAAGTAGCGGGCCAGCGTCGGGTCCGAGTCGTAGATGTTCTGAACACCGAGCAGGCGCTCCATCTTGGCGATGCCTTCCTCGGTGGGTGAGACGGCCTTCTCCTTGAGGTCGATGAAGTAGTCGCCGCCCTCCTCGGCGCCCTCCGGACGGGCGACCAGGCGCGGCACCAGCCGGGCGAAGAGGAAGTACTTGTCGGCCGATTCCTCAGCCTGGCCGCTGATGATGAGCGGCGTCCGGGCCTCGTCGATGAGGATGTTGTCCACCTCGTCGACGATGGCGAAGTAGCGCTCGCGCTGAACGCGCTGGTCGAGCTCGACGACCATGTTGTCGCGCAGGTAGTCGAACCCGAACTCGTTGTTGGTGCCGTAGGTGATGTCGGCCGCATAGGCCTCGCGCCGCGAGACAGGTCGCAGGTTTATGAGGCGCTCGTCGTTGGTTGGGTAGCCGGGCTCGAAGAGATACGACGTGTCGTGGGTGATGATTCCCACCGAGAGCCCCAGAAGGTGGTAGATGGGGCCCATCCACTGGGCGTCGCGACGGGCCAGGTAGTCGTTTACCGTGACGATGTGTACGCCCCGGCCGGTCATGCCGTTCAGCGCCGCCGCCAGAGGCGCAACCATGGTCTTGCCCTCGCCGGTCTTCATCTCGGCGATCTTGCCCTGGTGCAGGACGATGCCGCCCATCAGCTGGACGTCGAAGTGGCGCATCCCGAGCGTGCGCTGCATGGCTTCACGTGTAGCGGCGAAGACCTCCGGCAGGATCTCGTCCATGGCATCCTGCAGCCGCCGATGCTCGCGCTGGCGCCGCTCGCGGGCGATCTCCCGGCGGCGCTCGAGCTCGGGATTGTGGCGCTCGTCCTCGGAGGGCTCCTCGGCCGTGCCGGCGTCGCGGATCTCCTCGCGCAATTCATCGATGACAGCCCGAATCTCCGCGTCGGAGCGCGCCTGCATCTCCGGCTCCAGCTCGTTGATCCGATCCACGAGGGGTTCGATCCGCCGGAGCTCCCGGTCATTCGAGTCGACGAAGCGGCTCAGGAAGCCAAGCATTGGGGCTCACGATAGCTTGCGGCCCGGGCTGCGGGCCAGTTGTCTGTGCGTCGGCCGAGGCGGCGGCGCCCCTCGGCGTCGGCCGATGCCAGTCCCTTGGCCGGGCCGAGGGCTGGGCCGAAAGTATAGGCCAGCGGGCCGAGCCGCCTCTCGGCGCCTGAATGTGGCCCCGCCAGCGGTACGGGCCGGGGCGCGACTCTCACCGCCCGCCGTGGCCCGGTCAGTGCCAGAAATGCGTCCCGTAGCCCCACAGCAGCAGGCCGAACGTGAGGGCGGCCAGCCCTGCCCAGAAGAGAACCGCTGCGATGGTGGAAGTGGGGTTCATCTCGGAGTTGCGGAGGGCGGCCACGCGCCAGCGCGGCGACTTCAGGCTGCCTCGCCAGTCCTCGCCGCGGCCGCGGGCGGGCGGAGGGGTCGGGACAAGGCCTCCTCGGCCGTCGGGTCGATGGAGTTGGAGACTCATCGCTGGCGTTTCTCCTGAGGCGATCGGGCGTGATCGGGCGTGATCGAGCGGGATAGGGCGTCGCCGGTCATCGCTCCATGTTCTCGGTTGCGGAGGCGGTGTCGGGGCCGGCGGGCCCGTCGTCGGCCGCGGCCTGGCCGGCCGGCCGGCCGTTGCCACCGTCGGCAGATCGTCCGCCACGGCCTTCGACGTCCCACAGGAGCATCTCCTGGGTGACCTGCGCCCCGCTGGTGAACAGCGCCCCCACGGACTGGCCGCGGTGGATACGCACGATCGCCTCGGCGATCAGCGGCGCCAGCGACACGATCCTTACCTTTGCGCTGCGCTTCTCCTCCGGAATCGGGATCGAATCGGTGACGACGACTTCGCGCAGGGGTGATTCGGCAATCCGATCGACTGCCTCTCCCGAAAGCACGGCGTGAGTAGCGCAGGCATACATCTCGGTGACGCCCTCGCGCTCGAGAGCGTTGACGATCTGGATGAGCGTGCCCGCCGTGTCGATCTCGTCGTCGACGACGATGGCCCGCTTGCCACGGACGTCGCCGATGACGTTCAGGACCTCGGTCCGGCCCTGGTTGCCGATGCGGCGCTTCTCGACGATGGCCAAAGGCGCCTCCAGCAGCTCCGCGAAGGTGCGAGCGCGCTTGGCGAAGCCGAGATCCGTCACCACGACCAGGTTCTCGAGCTGCTTCTGACGGAAGTGGCTGGAGAGGAGGTGGACCGCGGTCAGCTCGTCGACCGGGATGTTGAAGAAGCCTTGGATCTGGCCCTGATGGAGATCGACGGTCAGCAGACGGTTGGCTCCCGCCACTGTCAGCATGTCCGCAATCAGGCGAGCCGTGATGGGGACGCGCGGCTGGTCCTTCCGGGTCGCGACGTCGGCTGGATCAGGAAGACGTCCTTCTCTCGGGCGTTGTCGATGATCCGGACGAAGATGTTCTCGTTGGAGAATTCGAAGACCTCGGCCCGCCCGAGATCGATTCCCAGGTAGCGGCAGATGTTCTTGGCCAGCTCCCGGTTGGCGTTCCCGGTGTAGACATCGAACTGGTCCGCTGGCAAGGCCATCTCCAGGCTCTCGCTGCCACTCACTTGGGGGTCCCGCCCTGTGGCGTGGGACGGGCACCTCCGGGTCCATTGTCCGACAAGCCACCGCGTTGTGCCAGCCCGGCCCGGAATGCGGCGATGCCGACGACCTTGTCGCCGGCGTTCAGGCGCATGACGATCACGCCCCGGGCCTGCGACGCGTAGCGGTTGATGGTGTTCGTCTCGGTCCGGACCACCTGGCCGCCGGCGCTGATGAGGAGCAGCTCCTCGTCCTGCTCGGTGACCTGCTGGACCGCGGCCACGTCTCCGGTCTTCGCGCCTTCGAGCGAGATCAGGCGCACGCCCTGGCCGCCGCGGTGCTTGCGGCGGAACTCGGAGAGCGGTACGCGCTTGCCGTAGCCGGTCTCCGTGAGGACGAGCAGATCCGCACCGGGCTGTGCGACGCTCATGCCGACGACCTGATCGCCTTGGCGAACCAGCTCGATGCCGATGACACCGCTGGCGTCGCGACCCATCGGCCGGACTTCGGTTTCGGCGAAGCGAGCGAGCTTGCCCAGCGCGGTGGCGAGGATGACGTCGTCCTTCCCGGTCGTGACGTCGACCCAGGCCAGCTCGTCGCCGTCGCGGATATTGATGGCGATGATGCCGCTGGAACGGACTCTCTCGAACTGCTCGAGCGGCGTCTTCTTGACGATGCCGTTGCGGGTGGCCATGACCAGGAACTTGCCGGCGCTGAAGTCCGGCAAGGTGATGGTCGCCATCGGGACCTCGCCGGGCTCCACCTGGACGCCCGGGAGGTTGATGATCGCGATTCCCTTGGCCTGGCGGCTCGCGTCCACGATGGTGTGGACCTTGGCCGAGAAGACCCGGCCGCGGTTCGTGAAGAAGAGCGCCCAGTCGTGTGTGTTGGCCACGAGGAGGTGCTCGACGGCATCCTCCTCTCGGGTCACGTGGCCGATGATTCCCTTTCCGCCCCGGCCCTGGCGGCGGTAGGTGGCAACCGGCTGGCGCTTGATGTAGCCGCGCCCGCTGATGGTGATGACGACGTCCTCGTCGGCTATGAGGTCTTCGTCGGTCATCTCGCGGCTGGAGTCGTCGGCGATCTTGGTCCGGCGCACCCCGGCGTACTTCGTCTCGAGGGCGGTGAGCTCGTCCTTGATGACGGCCAGGATGCGCGACGGGTTGGCGAGGATGTCCTCGAGCTCGGCGATGAGCTTGATGACCTCGAGGTACTCGTCCTCGATCTTCTTGCGCTCGAGGGCGGCCAGGCGCGCGAGACGCATGTCCAGGATGGCCTGGGCCTGGATCTCGGTGAGGCCGAAGCGGGCCATCAGGTTCGTTCGGGCCGTGTCGACGTCGGCCGACTCGCGGATCGTCCGGATCACCTGGTCGAGGTTGTCGAGGGCGATCTTGAGGCCTTCCAGGATGTGAGCCCGCGCGCGGGCCTTCTCCAGGTCGAACTCGGTCCGGCGCTTCACGATCTCGCGCCTGTGATCGATGTAGTGCTGCAGGACGGCCTTGAGCGAGAGAGTCTGCGGCTGGCCGTCAACGAGGGCCAGCATGTTCATGTTGAAGGCGACCTGCATCGCCGTGTGCTTGAAGAGGTTGTTGAGCACGCGGTGAGGATCCGCGTCGCGCTTCATCTCGACATAGATGCGCATCCCGTCGCGGTCCGACTCGTCGCGCAGGTCGGCGATCCCTTCGAGCT
This sequence comes from Candidatus Limnocylindrales bacterium, assembly GCA_049520815.1. Lineage (GTDB taxonomy): Bacteria > Chloroflexota > Limnocylindria > Limnocylindrales > CSP1-4 > Fen-1039. The sequence goes on along the minus strand of JBEKPL010000050.1, from coordinate 18,504 downwards.
TCTTGGCCCCAACTAGCTCGGCCATCTTCTCCAGGAGGACCGCCTTGTTGACCATGTACGGCAGCTCGGTGACGATGATCGCCATACGGCCGTTGCGCGTTTCCTCGAAGGCGACCTGGGCTCGGACGACGACTCGGCCGCGGCCGTGGGCGTACATCTCACGGATCGCGTCGACGGTCTCGTTCTCCCCGGTGATGGGGTTGCGACGAGTCTCGTAGCGGAAGAGCGTGCCGCCGGTCGGGAAGTCGGGCCCCCGGACGTACTTGCAGAGGTCGTCGGAGGTGAGCTCGGGGTCGTCGATCAGGTGGCGGGCCGCTTCGCATACCTCGCCCAGGTGATGGGGCGGAATGTTGGTGGCCATGCCGACGGCTATGCCCGACGAGCCGTTGACGAGCAGGTTCGGGAGCTTGGCCGGCAGGACCATCGGCTCCTTCTGTGTGCCGTCGTAGTTGTCGACGAAGTCGACGGTGTTCTTGTCGATGTCGGCCAGCATCTCGGCCGCGATGCCCGTCAGACGGGCCTCGGTGTAGCGCATGGCCGCGGCGCTGTCGCCGTCGACCGAGCCGAAGTTGCCCTGGCCGTCTACCAGCGGGTAGCGCATTGAGAAGTCCTGGGCCAACCGGACGAGGGCGTCGTAGAGGGCCATGTCACCGTGGGGGTGGTACTTGCCCATCACCTCGCCGACGATGGCCGCGCATTTTCGATAGGACGAGCTGGACGACAGGCCCATCTCGCCCATCGTGTGGAGAATGCGGCGATGGACGGGCTTGAGGCCGTCGCGGACGTCGGGCAGCGCGCGCGCGACGATGACGCTCATGGCGTAGTCCAGGTAGCTGGTCCGCATCTCGTCCTCGACGCGGACGACTCGAACCTGGCCCAGATCGTCGGTCACGGTGAGCTACTCCTCCAGGGCGTTGGTGGCACGGGGCGCGGACCCACTGATGCCGGCGGCGGCGAACTCAGCCGCGGCCACCGCGGCGCGAGAGGTGGCTGGGGCGCCGGGGCGGCGCCGGATGCCGTCAAGCTGGCCGCGGAGGCGAGCCGCCGCCTCGGCGGGAAGCTTGGACAGGCTGTCGCGCACTACCCAAGCGCGGTGTCCGTCGTCGGTGGCGCGGGCGGTCTGGGTCTCGGCCTCCGCGAACGCGGCGACGGCGGGCGCGTCGACCAGGGTGAGCGAACGGAGCGCCCACGAAAGTGCCTTCTGCACATCCGGCTCGGCGTCGCCGATCAGCAGGCCGATCAGGGTCAGGCCGCGCGCGGCGACCTGAGGTGCACGGGCGCCGGGCGCTCCCTTGGCGAAAGGCAGCGTGGCGATCGTCGAACCTACGAGCCGGCGCTCCCAGCGCGACGGTGAATAGACGAGCTGGTCAAGCTCGGACCAGCGCCGCGGCTCGCGCAGGATGCCGGCGCCATAGGCGTGGGCCAGGGTGTCGACGCTTATCCATTCCCCAGAGTCGGCTGCGGCCCGGCGCATGAGCTGCCACGACCGTTCCGGGTCGGCGGGCAGGAGCCTCTCCAGATTCCACATGCCGAACCAGCGGACATCGGCGAGCTCTGCCCGCAGGAGGCGGTCCGTGACGTCCAGGACCAGTACCGACGAGGTCTTGCGGGTGCCACGGACGAACTTCTTGTGAGCTGCGCTCAGGAGCGGCAGCCGAACGCCGAGCACGGGGCCCAGGCCGGGGGTGACGGATCGGATGCCGGCCGCGTACGCGGGATCTGCGATCTCGGCCAAGCTCTCCTTGAGAGCCGCGAGGAAGGCGTCCGGGTCGGCCACGAGCTCAGCCAGCCGGTCGCCCAGTGCGATCGCTTGCTCGGTGTGCTCGGCCACGAAAAGGTTGGAGGCCGCGGTCGTCGCCGACGGGGGCGTTCCGGCGGCCGCTGCTGCGTTCGCTGCCGCAACGCTCATGGCCGTGCCCCTTCGTCCACGCCGTAGCGTTCCTTGAGCTCGCGCTTCCTGGCCTCGGATGCGGCGGCGTAAGTGGCTTGTGCCGACGCGAGCTCGACGCCGCTCTCGGCGTCGACGATCTTCGCGGCCGTGACGTGGATGCGGCGGCGCGAATCGCCGATCCGGCCTTCCGCCCGGATCCTCTGGCTGACCGTGACCGGCCTGCGAAAGTCGATGCTCATGCGAGCGGTCACGCCCCAGCTGTCGCACTGGACCAGGGCCCACGCCATGGCCTCGTCCATGATGGTGCACAGGATCCCGCCGTGGATGATCCCCTCCCAGCCCTCGAACCGACGGGGCATCTCGGGCTCGGTCCAGCACCGGCCGGGCTCCAGGTTCAGCTTCAAGTGCAGGCCGATCTCGTTCAACTCGCCGCAGGCGAAGCAGTTGTGCGGCCGAATGCGGAAGTCCTCGTACGAGAGCATCGCCGTCCGGACCGACGACTCGGACTCGGCGGCAGCCGTCGGCGTGGATCCCGTCGTGACCGGCTCAGACATCGAGGTTCTGGACCTTTCGGGCCTCGGTCTTGATGAAATCCTTGCGCGGCTCGACCTTCTCGCCCATCAGCATGGTGAAGATGGCATCTGCTTCGTCCGCGTGCTCGACCTCGGCCCGCAAGAGGGTCCGCGTCTCCGGGTTCATAGTCGTGTCCCAGAGCTGATCCGCGTTCATTTCGCCGAGGCCCTTGAATCGCTGGACGGTGACGTTCTTGGCGGCCATCTTCCTGACGATGGCGTCGCGCTCAGCTTCCGACGCGGCGTAGTGGGTCACCTTACCGGTGCTGACCCGGAAGAGCGGCGGCTGGGCGATGAAGAGGTAGCCGTTCTCGATGACCTGCGGCATATGCCGGTAGAAGAAGGTCAAGAGGAGGGTTCGGATGTGGGCGCCGTCCACGTCGGCGTCGGTCATGATGATGATCCGGTGATAGCGGAGCTTGCCGAGGTCCAGGGAATCGCCGATGCCGGCCCCCAGCGCGATCACGAGCGGCCGGATGTTCTCGCTGGAGACGATCCTATCCAGGCGCGCCTTCTCGACGTTTAGGAGCTTGCCGCGGAGCGGCAGGATCGCCTGGAAGCGGCGGTCCCGGCCTTGCTTCGCCGAGCCGCCGGCCGAGTCGCCCTCGACGATGTAAAGCTCGCTTTTGGCCGGGTCGCGCTCCTGACAGTCGGCCAGCTTGCCCGGCAGCGACATCCCTTCCAGGGCGCCCTTGCGGATGACGAGGTCGCGGGCCTTGCGAGCGGCCTCGCGGGCACGCGCGGCCGTGAGCGACTTCTCGATGATGCGCCGCCCGTCGGCCGGGTTCTCGTCGAGATACTGGCCGATGCCCTCGGCCACGGCCGCCTCCACCTGGCCCTTGATCTCGGGGTTGCCGAGCTTGGCCTTGGTCTGGCCTTCGAACTGGGGATCGACGAGCTTGACGCTGATCACCGCAGTCAAACCCTCGCGGACGTCGTCGCCACTGAGGTTGGCGTCTGCGTCCTTCAGGATCCCGGCCCGGCGGGCGTAGTCGTTGAGGGAACGGGTCAGAGCGGCGCGGAAGCCCGTCATGTGGCTCCCGCCGTCGATGGTGTTGATGTTGTTGGCGAAGCTGAAGACGTTCTCTGCGTACGAGTCGTTGTACTGGAGGGCGACCTCGATGGAGGTCGAGGACTCACGGCGCTCCACGTAAATGGGGCGGGAGTTGAGCGTTTCCTTGTTCTTGTTGAGATGTCGAACGAAGGAGACGAGCCCGCCCTCGAAATAGAACGAACGTTCACGCTCCGCCCGATCGTCCAGCAGACGGATCCACAGGCCCTTGTTGAGATAGGCCGACTCGCGGAGGCGCTGGGCGATCGTGTCGAACGAGAACTCGGTGGTTTCGAAGACGGCCGTGTCGGCCTTGAAGGTCGTCGTCGTGCCGCGGCGATTGCCCTGCGGGCCGATCTTGCGGACGGCGCTCGTCGGCTCGCCGCGCGAATACTCCTGGGCCCAGACGGCGCCATCGCGCGCAGACTCGACGCGCAGCCACTCCGACAGGGCGTTGACGACACTCACGCCGACGCCGTGCAGGCCGCCGGAGACCTTGTAGCCACCGCCACCGAACTTGCTGCCGGCGTGGAGCACCGTGTGGACTATCTCGAGCGCGTCCTTGCCGCTCGGGTGGCGTCCGACCGGGACGCCGCGGCCGTCGTCGGTCACTCGCAGGGATCCGTCCTCGAGGATGCGCACTTCTACGTTGGCTGCGTGTCCGGCCATGGCCTCGTCGATCGAGTTGTCGACGACCTCCCAGACCAGGTGATGCAGGCCGCGCACGTCGGTCGAGCCGATGTACATGCCGGGTCGACGGCGCACGGGATCCAGCCCCTCGAGGACCTGGATGCTCTCGGCGTTGTAGTCGCCGGTCGCGGACTTGCGGGAGCGACGACCCGCCGCCGGCCGAGCGGCAGGTTTCGACGATTCGTTGGGGGGGCGCGTGGGGAGATCCTGGGTCAAGAGACTCCTCCGGTCAGGCGGTCGAAGAGGCGAGAGAATTCCTCGTCGCTGTAGTACTCGATGACAATGCGTCCGCCCTTCCGCGATCGAGCGAGGAGCACCTTGGTGCCCAGGGCTCGACGCAGGTCTTCTTCAAGACGCTCCATCTCCACGTCCGAGTCGGCCGCGGTCCTGGCCTTCGATGCAGGTCGATCTCGCAGTCTCCGGACGAGCTCCTCCGTCTGGCGAACGGACAACCCGCGAGCCACGACGGCTTCGACGAGTTGACGCTGCGCGGCAGGCGTTGCTCCGGCCAGGGCGCGGGCGTGTCCCTCGGTGATGTCCCCGCCGCCTAGCGCCTGCTGGACCGACGGCTCGAGCTCGAGCAAACGCAGGGTGTTGGCGACGGTCGAGCGGGCCCGCCCGACGCGCGCGGCTATGTCGTCCTGGGTGAAGCCAAAATCGTCGGCAAGCTGGCGGTAGGCATGCGCCTCCTCCATGGCGTTTAGATCGGCACGCTGGACGTTCTCGACGAGGGCGACGGCGAGCTGATCGCGTTCCGTCATCTGGCGGACGATGGCCGGAACGTGGTCCAGGCCGGCCATCTGGGCCGCGCGGACCCTTCGCTCGCCGGCGACGAGTTGGTAGCCATCCAGGACCTCGGTCACGATCACCGGCTGGAGGACGCCGTGTATGGCGATGCTGCCGGCAAGCGATTCGAGAGACTGCTGCTCAACGTGCTGGCGTGGCTGGTAGGGGTTCCCGCGAATGCGAGAGATGGGGATCTCGACGGTCGCCGCTCCGGCCGGGTTGCTTTGAGGGATCAGGGCTCCGAGCCCGCGTCCCAGCCCGGCATGCCGCTCGACGTGTGGTGGTTTCACCGCGAGCCTCCATCGGCAGCGTTGGCGCTGGCGGGTGCGGTTCCGTTCGCCGGTGCCGCCGAGAACTCGGGCGCCGGACGCCCGTCACGCTCTCGCAACTCGGCGGCCAGCGAGGAGTAGGCCTCCGCCCCTTTCGAATCGGGGCGGTACAGGGCTATCGGCAGCCCGTAGCTGGGCGCCTCCGAGAGGCGGACGCTGCGGGGGATCACGGTCTCGAAGACGGCGGAGCCGAGGTGCTTTCGAACCTCCGCATCGACCTCCGCCGAGAGGTTGGTGCGGGAGTCGTACATCGTCATCACCACGCCCTTGATGGCCAGGTCGGGGTTGAGGTGGTTTCGTACCAGGTTGACCGTGGCAATCAGCTGCGACAGGCCCTCCAGGGCGTAGTACTCGCACTGGATGGGGATTACCACGGCGTCGGCCGCGGTCAGCGCGTTGACGGTCAGCAGACCGAGCGACGGCGGGCAGTCGAGGACTACGTAATCGTAGGAGTCCACAACACCGGCCAGGATGCGGGCAAGTCGCCGTTCCCGCTGAGGCAGTGGCGCGAGCTCGACCTCCGCGCCCGCCAGAGAGATCGAGGATGGCACGATCGAAAGGCCCGGAATGATGGTCCCAACGATCATCTCGGACAGGGGTGCGTCCTCGATGATCGCCTCGTAGATGGAGTGCTGGAACTGGCCACGATCCAGGCCGAAGCCGCTGGTGGTGTTGCCCTGAGGGTCGAGGTCGATGACGAGGACCAGGTCTCCGGCAAGAGCCAGATATGTTGCTAGGTTGACAACCGTGGTCGTCTTGCCGACGCCACCTTTCTGGTTGGCGCAGGCGATGATCTGGCCCACTCAGGTCCCCATTTCGGTCGGCGGCACGCTCAAATTCTAGCATTCGGGGCCGGTCATCGGATTCGAGCGAGGCCCCGGCGGGGCACATGAGCGCCGATTCCGCAGGCTGCCGGGATCACGGCCGCGACCTGTCAAGATTACTTGCGGCCGCTTATCGACGGATCACGTGGATCTCATCCAGCCCGACGATGGTTGGCCGGCAGAACCGAGGCGCCAGAGGTCTCGGGGGGAGACGGCACCGCTGGTGATCCAGAAACGCAGCGCCGTTGGCGTGGTGAGGTACCGTTCGGGGAGCGGCCACGGACCGCTGTACCCGCCCGGGACCGCGAATGACCGCGGCCGAGGCTGCTTCAAGTGCAACTGTCCTTCCCCGACTGCGAGCTGACGTCGTCGAGCACGGTCCTCCCTGGTGCGGACGGCTGCCGCTCCTCTCGCCGTTGCACGTGAAACGAGCGACCCGCAGGCGCCCGCAATCATCTCTCAGGCAACCCGGCCCCGGACGTGTTCCACCGCCCTCGACCGCTCGACTCGACAGCCGCTCCCGCCACGGCGCGTACCAGGACGAGCGGGACGTGTTTGACGGTGCCTGGGAGTATCGCCAGCCGCGAACCGCGCCACGTCCGAGGCTGGGCACCCGAGCGGTGGAGGCAGGCAGCCCCTGGAACCGCCATCTGACCGCGCAGTTGCGCCTGCTCAGGGTCGGCTCGGGGCAACGCCGGTCCGCGGGTCGCGTCCGGTCACTCGCGGTCCGCCGCGGCAGTTGCCGTGGGCCTCGCCGACGTTGGCGTGGAGGCGTCTCGACCTACCTGGCCGGCTTCGGTGAGGGTCCCAGCCGAAGAGCCCGGCGTTTGTCCCGATCTTGCCGTCGGGCCTATACTCCCCGGGTTGATGCCGATAGTCAGTCGCGCTCCTCGCGTCGGAGTGTCGCTCCCACACCACCCTGAGGGCTGAGCGTCATGCGTCCCGCATTCGCTGCGGTCGGCGCCGGCATAGCGGCGCTATTGGAGTTGACGGTCGCGTCGCGATACCAGATCGCCGGCGCACAACTTCAGATCGTCCTCATCTTCGGTGTCGTCGTAACCCTGGTCTATGGCTTCGAAGAGGGCATGGCCTGGGCTTTCGTTGGTGGCCTGTTCCTGGACTTCCTGGCTCTGCGGCCGCTGGGCTCCACTGTCTTCGAGATGCTGCTCGCGATGGCCGCCACTGATCTGGCGGTGCCGCTCCTCTCCCGAGCCCGGTACCCGGGCGCCATCGGCGCCGTGCTGGTTCTGACCCCTGCGTTCCTAGTGGTGTCCGGTGTTGTCACAGGATTGTTGCGTCCCCCTGCGCCACCATTTCACCCGACCAGCCTCTTGGCAGCGGCAATTGCCAACGCAGCGGTGGCCGCGCTGGCGGCGCCGCTGGTGATCGGGCTCAAGAGACGCGCCGAACAGCGGGAACGCGTAGTGTGGTGGCGGTGATGCCATGAGCGTAGCGACCGAAGGCCGACAGGCCGTTCCGAGGAACGCCTACAGATTCGGAGCGTTCGTCCTGGCCGTGGCGGTGGGCGTAACGGCTCTCAGCTACAGGATGTTCGATCTCCAGATCGTCCCCCACCCGTCGGCCTATGCCGCCGCGAGTATCCCTACGACGGCGTCCCAGAGCATTCCGTCGACCCGCGGCCTCATCTTCGACGCATCCGGGGCGCCGCTGGCCCAAAACATAGTCACCTACTCGGTCACGGTCACTCCGAGCGATCTGTCGCTCTCGCAGAAGCCGTTGGTGGCCGAGCGGTTGGCGTCGCTCCTGGATGCGAATCCCGTCGACATAGAGACCACGATAGACAGCGCAACCGGGTCGCTCTACGAGCCGATCAAGATCGCCGACAACGTCCCCGTTGCGGTGGCGCGGTTCATCGAGGAGAACGGCAATCTGCTGCCGGGCGTGAAGGTGGTTGTCATATCGCACCGCCGGTACCCCGCCGGTCCCCTCTTTGCCGAACTCATCGGTTACACAGGCCAGATCACGCAGGCGCAGTACGATGACCTCAAGAAACCGACCATCGGCTACTACGCCGGCGAGATCCCGCCGGCCGAGGGCACCAAGCCGAAGGATCTGGGCTACTCGACCTCGGATGTTGTCGGTCAGAACGGGCTCGAGGCATCGTACGAGGCGCAACTCCGGGGCACCTACGGTGATGAGACCGTGGCCCTCGATGACTCGGGCAAGGCCATCCCCGGGCTGGTGACGCCCCACAAGCCCCCGATCCCGGGCGAGTCCTTGACCCTGACAATCGACACTCACGAGCAGCAAATCGCGCAGAAGGCGCTCGCCTGGGGCCTCAGCGCCGCCGGCGTAACCAGAGGCGTGATAATCGTCGAGAACCCCCAGAATGGGAACATCCTGGCGATGGTCAGCCTGCCAAGCTACGACGACCAGAAGTTCGCCGACGGCATCAGTGAGACGGACTTCCAGAAGCTCTTGGCGGACCCGAGTCAGCCGCTCCTGAACAAGGCCATCGCAGACCAGTATGCGCCCGGATCCACCTTCAAGTTGGTTACCGGTACGGCCGGCCTTCAGGACAATCCCAAGTGCAAGGGACCAGAGTTCGACTATTGCAGCGGCACCTTCAATGACTCGACGACTCTCCTCTCGCAGCCCTACATCCAGATCGGCGCGTTCAAGTTCTGGGAGTGGAACAAGCAGGGCTGGGGGCCGCTGAATATCACCCAGGGCGTGGCCTACTCCAGCGACACGTTCTTCTATCAGCTCGCGCGGATGGTCGGTCTCGACCGCCTGGCTTTCTGGGCCACCCAGTACGGCTTCGGGCATCCCACCGGCATCGACCTACCCTATGAGGCAAAGGGCATCGTCCCGACCAACGTCTGGACGCAGCAGAACTTCGGCCATGACATGTATACCGGCGACATCCTGCAGCTTGGGATAGGTCAGGAGTACGTCGCCGCCTCGCCACTCCAGCTCCTGAACGCATACTCCGCAATGGCCAATGGCGGGAACGTCTGGCAGCCCCACGTCGTGCAGTCGATCACCGACTCCAGCGGCAAAGCCACCCCGGTCCAGCCGACCCTTCTAAACAGGCTGCCTGCGTCGCAGCAAACCCTCGAGACCATGCGCTTGGCGACGCGGGCCGTGGTCACGACCCGGCATACATACAACCTGGTGGATCTTCCGATCAAGGTCGCGGGCAAGACCGGGACCGCGGAGTTCGGCGTTCTCGACAAGTACGGCCGCCTGCCGTACCACGAATGGTTCGTCGGGTATGTCCCCGGGGATCCCTACAACGGCGACTTCACCAAGCCGGATTCGCAGCTTGCCGTCGTGGCGTTCATCTACGGTGCGGATACCTGGGGCAACGTGGCGACCGAGGTCGTCAAGTACTACATGATGTTGCACTACGGCCTGAAGGGCGATCCCTTCTCCATCCGCACCCCCGGCTACATCCAGACCTGGACCGCGAAGCGGACCAACTTCTACGGAAGTCCGAACAGAGACTGATGGCACCGGCTGACCCATGAGCATTCTGCGCGGCGAGACCCTCAAGCTCAGGGGCTGGGCCCCGAAGGCCGGCTGGCTGGCGTGGCGCAACTACGACTTCCAGCTCACGACGTACGCGGTACTCCTGACGATCTTCGGATTGGTCATGGCGTACAGCACCAGCGTCGGAGCGAGCCATGTGCCGCTGTCGCTCGACTCACCCTTCGTTCGCAGCTTGATGTGGGCCGTCATCGCGGTCGTAGTCCTGGGGTTGACGACCGTCTTCGACTACAAGTGGCTTCGCTCGTTCGCCTGGCCGCTGTACCTGGTCAACATCGGCCTCCTGATCCTCACCCTTGGTATCGGCAGGGGCACCGGCGAAGCCGCGAGAGCAGCTCGCTGGGTGATCATCGGCGGCTTCCAGCTGCAGTTCAGCGAGCTCGCCAAGATCGTCATGGTCATCGTCTTCGCCTCCTATCTGGCCCACCGCGAACAGAGTGCGAAATCGCTCTGGACCATCGTCGGGGCGATCTTGATCATGGTGCCGCCCTGGGTCCTGGTCATGCTCCAACCGGACCTCGGCACGTCTCTGGTGCTGGTCGCCATGGTGGCCGGCATGCTCTTCATGTCCGGGGCCAGCTTGTTCTGGATGGGCACGTTGGCTATGGCGGTTGTGGGAGCCATCCCGATCGTGTGGAACAGTCTGCGTGACTACCAGCAAGCCCGTTTGCTGACGCTATTCAACCCGACCGCGGATCTCAACGGCGCCGGATTCCAGCTCCTCCAGGCCCAGACCGCGGTCCATGCGGGCGGCATTGGCGGCAAAGGCATCACGAATGGAACGGTGACCGTGCCGGTCGGACAGACGGACTTCGTCTGGGGTGTTCTGGCCGAAGAGCTCGGCTTCATCGGTTCGATGGTGGTGCTCGCTCTGTTCGTCCTCCTGCTATGGCGGCTGCTCGTCTGCTCGTGGCGCTCGCCGGACCGCTTCGCGATGCTTCTCGGGAGTGGGCTGGCGACGATGCTGTTCTTCCAGGTCTTCGTGAACGTCGGCATGGTCGTGGGCCTCGTGCCCGTGACGGGCATCCCACTGCCTTTCATCTCTTACGGCGGCGCCTCTCTCGTCAGCCTGGCGGCGGGGCTCGGCATAGTTCAGAGCACGAATCTGCGCCGCGAGAAGCCCGAATGGTGAGGGGGAGATCCCCTGCCTCCGATCCCTGATACGCCCGGTCGCGGGTCGCTCCAGCGAGCCTGAACCATGACGACGGCGCTCTCAGGTCAGCCACCACCGGCCCCGAGCGAGACCGGGCCCTTCCACGCGCCCGTTCCACTCCCCGCGCCGACTGTCCAGCGGTTGCTCGGCCGGGTCCGCAAGCCGGGCCGCTACTCGGGCGGAGAGTGGAACTCCGTTCAGAAGGACTGGTCCGAGACCGCTCTCAAGTGGTGCTTCGCCTACCCCGACCTGTACGAGATCGGGATGAGCAACCTTGGCCTCCGGATCCTGTACGAGGTCGTGAACGACAGACCGGACTGTCTGGCCGAGCGCTGCTTCGCGCCGGACGTGGATCTTCAGAGGGAGCTGCGAGCAGCGAAGGTGCCATTGTGGAGTCTCGAGACACAGCGCTCTCTCGGCGACTTCGACGTGGTAGGCCTCAGCCTCGGCTATGAGCTCGTGGCCACGAACGTGCTCGACATGCTCGAGCTGGCAGGCATCGGGCTGACGACCGGAGACCGTTCGGAGGCGGACCCGCTCGTCATCGCCGGTGGCCCCATCGTCCTGAACCCCGAGCCGTTCGCCGATTTCACCGACGCGGTAGTCCTTGGCGAGGGCGAGGACGTGGTACCGGAGATCAGCGAGGTCCTGCTATCGCTCGGCTGGCATCGCCGCGTGCCCGAACCAGGCGGGGAGTCGCGTCGGGGAGTGGATCGCGCGACCGCGCTGCGGGCCCTGGCCCGTATCTCCGGCGTCTATGTGCCCTCGCTGTACAGGCCCCGCTACGAGGCCGACGGCGCGTTCGCGGCGCTGGACCGCATCGACGAGGCCGCCCCGGCCAGGGTCGCGGGTCGGATCGCGGCCGGCTTCGAAACAGCGGTCCACGGCATCCGCCAGATCGTCCCCAACGTCGGCATCGTCTTCGATCGGGCCCAGATCGAGGTGATGCGGGGCTGCACACGCGGCTGCCGCTTCTGCCAGGCGGGGATGCTCTATCGACCCCTGCGCGAGCGGGCCCCGGAACTCGTGACGAGCGCCGCCGACTCGATCCTGGCCTCGACAGGCTACGAGGAGATCGGCCTGACCAGTCTCTCGACCGCCGACTACACCTTCATCGCGGAGGTGGCCGGCGACCTGGCGCGCCGACACCCGGACGTCACGCTCTCTCTACCCAGCACTCGAGTCGATGCCTTCACCGTGGAGCTGGCGGACGCCATCGCCCCGACCGGACGGCGGGGCGGCATCACCTTCGCTCCCGAGGCAGGCAGTCAGCGGCTGCGGGACGGCATCAACAAGGGGGTCGACGACAGGGAGATCCTGCGCTGCGCGGAGCTCGCCTTCGACCGCGGCTGGAGCTCCCTCAAGCTCTACTTCATGATCGGCCTGCCGGGCGAGACCGAAGAGGACATTCGGTCGATCGCCGATCTCTGTCGGCAGATCATCGAGATGGGCCGGCGAAAGCACGGCGGTCGGGCCCAGGTCAAGGCCAGCGTCTCGACATTCGTGCCCAAGGTCATGACGCCGTTCCAGTGGGACGGCCAGGACTCGATCGAGGAGATCGAGGCGAAGATCGAGCTCCTGCGGAAGGCGCTGCACGGCCGAGGGCTGAGCCTCGCCTGGACCGACCCACACTGCTCGATCCTGGAAGCCGTGCTCGGTCGAGGGGACCGGCGGCTCGGGGAGGTGATCCGGCTCGCCTGGCAGAAGGGCGCCCGGTTCGATGCCTGGGATGAGCACTTCGGGTACGACCTCTGGCTGGAGGCTTTCCGGGAGGCAGGCCTCGACCCGGCCTGGTATGCGCAGCGGGACATCGATCCGGGCGAGTCCCTGCCCTGGGGTCATCTGAGCACGGGCGTTTCGAGCGAGTTCCTGCTGCGCGAGCGAAAGCGGGCGGTGGAGGGTCGCACCACGCCGGACTGCCGCTCCGGGCCATGCGCGAGATGCGGTCTGCCGGCCTCGACCGGATTCGCCTGCGACACCGGCGAGCGTGGACCGCGTCGGACGACCCAGAGCACTCCCGAACTCGACCGGATACGGGCAGCCCAGCCGCGAGTTGCCAGGTCAGGCGGCCGTGGTACCGTGGACTTCGCCCGGGCCGAGACGAGCGGCCAGACGGCCAGCGTGGGAATGCAGATGCAATCGGACCAGACGCAGTCGAAGGACGCGGGATCGCGGGATTCTTCGTCGCCGGTGGAGGCGGCCGGCGGCGAGTCGACCTCTTGAGCTCGGGCGAGACCACTCTTCAACTCATCCGGCTGTTCGTCCTCTTGCTCGGCGCCTCGGCGCTGCTGACCCTCCTCGCTAGGCGCATCAAGCTGCCCTACAGCGTGGCCCTGGTCGCCTTCGGCGTGGTCTGTGGCGAGCTGGCCAGCCCCCTCCACGTCGAGATCACCCCCGAGCTGGTTCTGGTGGTCCTGCTGCCGGCGTTGATATTCGAGGCTTCCTACAAGACGGATCTGGCGCGGCTCCGCTCGGCCCTGGGTGGAGTGGCCTTGCTCGCGGGACCGGGCGTCTTCATCTCGGCCGGCCTGATCGCCGCGGCGCTCCATCTCGGAACGGGCCTGGAGCTCTCGCAGGCGTTCGTCGTTGGGGCGATGCTCTCGGCGACCGATCCGGCCGCGGTCATCGCCACCTTCCGTCGACTCCGGTCGCCCGACCGGCTGGCCACGATCGTAGAGGCGGAGAGCGTCTTCAACGACGGCACGGGCATCGTTCTCTTCGCCGTGGCCGTGAACTTCGTCTCGCATCCGGCAGGCCCGCTCGAGGTCGGGTTCGCCTTCGTCTCGGTCGTGGCCGTCTCGGCGCTGCTGGGAGCCGTCGCCGGCTATGTCACCTCCAGAATCCTGCCCTTCGTCGGCGACCACCTGATCGAGATCAGCCTCTCGGTGGTGCTCGCTTACGGCGTCTACCTCGTCGCGGACGCCTTCCATCAATCCGGCGTCATCGCCACCGCCGTGGCCGGAATCGTGCTCGGCAACTACGGCCGCGGGCACGGGCTCTCGGACGTGACCGAGGAGGCGCTCACGACCGTTTGGGAGTTCCTGGCCTATCTGGCGACCGCGTTCGTCTTCCTGGTCGTGGGCTTCGCAATCGGCATCCATTCGCTGCCTGGAGTGGCAGCGGGAATCGCCTGGGCGATTGCGGCCGCGTTCGTGGGTCGGGCTCTGACCGTGTACGGCCTCCTCGGCGGCTGGCGACTGCTGGACAACTGGAGGCGGAGCGTGCCAGCCGGGCGGAGCGTGCCAGCCGGGCGGAGTGTGCCAGCCCGAGGGATGCCCTGGACCGATGCCTCGGTCCGGAAGCAGGATCGGATTCCCGGCTCGTGGCTGCACGTGGTCTTCTGGGCGGGACTGCGGGGCGCGGTGTCCACGGCGCTGGCGCTATCCCTGCCCGAGGACTTCCCCAACCGGGCCGCTCTTCAGGGGATCACCTTCGGCGTCGTGCTCTTCACCCTGGCCGTCCAGGCCACCAGCTCGGAGTTCGTGGTGGCGCGATGGGGAGGTTCGGCCGACACTGACGGGCCGCCGGACAGGAAGGGACCGGCTGACGCCGGCGAGGAGGCCGCGCCGGAGGGCCACCCGGTCCAGCGGTCTCGGGCCGGCCAAGGTCAGGCCGCCTCCCGGAAGTCACGACGAGGTACCGCTTGAGCGAGATTCGCCAGCGCTGGCGCATCGTCTTCGGTCGGGACGAAGAGGCGAGGTACCTCTCTCACCTCGACGCCGTCCGGCAATGGGAGCGGGCGCTGCGGCGTGGCGGCGTGCCCATCGCCACGAGCGAGGGCTTCACGGCCAGGCCGCGCTTGATCCTCGCCGCTCCACTGCCGCTGGGCATGCTGGCCGAGCACGAGCTGGCGGACCTGTTCCTGGACGAGCGGCTGACGGCGCGCGACCTGCGGCAGCGCCTCACGACGGGGGGCTTGCCACGCGGCTACCGGCTGGTCGATCTACAGGACGAGTGGGTCGGAGCGCCGGCCCTGGCCACCAGGCTGGCTGCTGCGGACTACCGCCTCACCGTTCTGGGCCTCGATGCCGCGACCTCGGATCGCGCCTGCTCGCAACTCCTCGGGCGCGCGGAGCTACGGCGCGAGAGACGCCGGGTGAAGGAGGCGGCGACGGCCTACGATCTCCGGCCCCTGATTCTGGAGCTTCGCCCTGTGGAGGCCGATCCAACCGGTGTGGAAGACGACTCGGCCGGGCCGCCGGCCGGACTGTGGATGAGACTCCGCCACTCCCAGGACGGGGGAACGGGACGGCCCGACGAAGTCGTGGCGGCCGTTGCCGGCTCTCTCTCGCTGGATCCTTCGGCGCTCGAGATCATCCGCGCCATCCGAGAGCGTCTCTGGCTGTCGAACGAACTCGTGCTACAACAGCCCGAGCGTGAGCCCCGGTCGCGACTGGATCCTTGACAGCGACCAACTCGGGCGTAACGTTCCGAAGCCCGCCCAGTCAGTCGCCGGACCGTGGTGGGCCGGGTCGCATCGAGGAGAGGGGAGTCGGGCGCGGCGTCCCGCCAGGCATCGGCACGGGGCGCGGGTTCGGTTGACGGGTCGGGCCGTGAGCCCCTACACTCGCACTTCGCGCCCCGGGGAACCCGGGGGCGATTTCGTGTCATGCACCCGAGGGGCCTCGCGCCCGTCAACTTCCCGAGGACCCATGTACGCAGTCATCGAGACCGGCGGCAAACAGTACCGCGTCGAGCTCGGAACCGAGCTCGAGGTGGAGCTGCTCGATGTTCAGCCTGGCCAGGAGATCAACCTCGACCGCGTGCTGCTGGTCGTGGACGGCGCGGTGTCGTCGGTAGGCCAGCCCGTCGTGGCGGATGCTGCCGTCAGCGCTCGGGTCCTGCGTCATGATCGCGGGGAGAAGACGATCTCGTTCAAGTACCGGCCCAAGGCCCGCAGTCGCGTGAAGAAGGGGCATCGCCAGGAGCTGACGGTCCTGCGGATCACGGACGTCCGCCTGGGCGCCAAGAGCGCTGCGGCGGAAGCTCAAGAGGCCGAGACCAAGGCCGAAGAGGAACGCTCCAAGGTCGCCAAGGTGGCCGCCCGCCAGGCTGCTGAGGACGCGGCGCTGGCCGAGAAGCTGAAGGCCCGACAGGCCGCAGCCGATGAAGCCAAGCCCAAGTCGAAGGCGTCGAAGGCCGCCCCGGCCAAGGACGACGCTCCTGCCGAGGCGAAAGCCACGCCCAAGACTGCCGCTCCGGCGAAAGCCGCACCCAAGGCAGCCAAGGCTGCCAAGACCGACGAACCGGCCGGCGAGGCCGCTCCCAAGCGACCCGCCCGGAAGAAGAAGGACGAGTAGCGATGGCCCACAAGAAGGCAGGCTCGAGTTCCAAGAACGGCCGCGACAGCGTCGGCCAGCGATTGGGCATGAAGGCCGGCGACGGCCAGTTCGTCACCTCCGGCTCGATCATCGTCCGCCAGCGCGGCATGACCTTCAAGGCCGGCAAAGGTGCGGGTCTGGGCCACGACTACACCGTCTTCGCGACGGTGGACGGTACCGTCCACATCGAGCACGAGACCCGCGAGAAGAAGCGAATTCGAGTCGAAGCCCTGGCCGGCGAGTAGCCGGCGGTATCAACTTGCGGTCCGGCGCCAGGACGCCGACCGCGCCACCGACGACCACCGGCGGGCAACCGTGCGGAAGGCGCCTGGGAGCAGTGAATGAAGTCGAAGATCCACCCCAAGTACCAGCAGGCCACGGTGCACTGCGCCTCGTGCAAGACGACCTTCGAGATCGGCTCGACCCGCTCGGAGCTTCGCGTCGACGTTTGCAGCAGCTGCCACCCGTTCTTCACCGGCAAGCAGACGATCATCGATACCGCCGGCCAGGTCGAGAGGTTCCAGCGGCGTCTGGAGCGCGCCGAGCGGGCCTAGCCTGCCGAATCCCCGAGCTCCGGTCGACCGCTTCGATGAAGCGACCCGGCCCGGCGCGACTCAGAGGCTAGACTTCCCCCATGGCTAGCTACCACTACGGCGGCCAGGCACTCATCGAGGGTGTCCTGATGCGCGGCCGGCACGCACTGGCGGTCGCACTCCGCCATCCGGACGGCTCCATTGTCTGGGCCACGGAACGGCTGGATCTTGGGCTGCGAGCTCGCCGGGCGCTGAAGCTCCCGTTCCTGCGCGGCCTGGTCGTTCTGTATGACACCCTCGTCACCGGCACGCGTTGGCTGGTCCGTTCGGCGACCATCCAGGCCCTGGCTCTCGAGGATGCGGACGAGGGATCGGGCAAGAGCGGTCAGGCGGCCGCCGGGACGGGATCCATCCTCCACACGCTGCTCCTGGCGCCGGCCGCAGTGGTCGTGGGTGCGGCCACGGGCCACGAATCCGGATACACCGACCCGGACGCGCAAGGGGACTCACCCCCTGCGGCGCACGGCCCCGACCGGAGCCTCGGCAAGGGCTACACCGTGGCGGTCGGCGGAATGCTGCTGTTCAGCCTCGCGCTGGGCATCGGCATCTTCTTCCTGCTGCCGCTTCTTCTGGCTCAGGCAACCATCGGCCGATGGGACCAGGGCTTCGCCTTCCAGCTCTCCGAGGGCCTCATTCGCGTGGCGATCTTCATCGGCTATCTGGTGCTGGTGGGCCATGCCGCGGACGTCCGGCGCACCTTCCAGTACCACGGCGCCGAGCACATGTCGATCCACACTCTCGAGGCCGGCGATCCGCTGACCGTCGAGGCGGCCCGCAAGTACCCAACGGCCCACCCGCGCTGCGGGACCGAATTCCTGGTGGTGGTGCTGATCGTCTCGATCCTCGCCTTCGCCGTGGCCGGCAAGCTCTCTCCGCTGTGGCTGGTCGCCTCGCGCATCATCCTCGTCCCGGTCATCGCCGCCATCAGCTACGAGATCCTCCAGCTGGGTGCCCGCCACCGCAGCCATGCCGTGGTGCGCTGGCTGTGGTCGCCCGGCATCTGGGTCCAGAGGATCACGACCCGCCAGCCGTCCGATGACATGATCGAAGTCGCGATTGTCTCGCTCCAGCGGGCGCTGATCGCCGATGGCGGCGAGATTCCGGCGGGCAGCGCCCAGCTCGCGTCACGGCCGATCGAATCGGACTCGGGCCGGGGCCCGGACGGCGAAGCCGCTCCGATCCAGCCCGTGCCGGCGGAAGCGCCCAAGCGGTCCCGGCGAGCGGCCAAGGCCACCCCGCCCGCTGCCCAGCCCGTGCCGGCGGAAGCGCCCAAGCGGTCCCGGCGAGCGGTCAAGGCCACGGAACCGAAACCGTGATCGACGCCAAGCTCATCGAGATCGCCACCCGATACGACGCCCTTCAGAATGAGCTGGCCCAACCCGAGACGGCCGCCGACCCCGCTGCCCTGAAGCGGCTGGGCAAGGAGCTGGCCCAGCTGGAGCCGGCCGTGACCGCGTGGCGCGAGCTGCTGGCGGCCCGAAGGGAGCTCGCGGAAGCCCTCGAGATGCGCGACTCCGGCGACGAGGAGATGCACGATCTGGCTCAGGAGGAGGTCCACAAGCTCGAGGCCCGCGAGGCCCAGCTCATCGAGCTGCTGCGCCTCCAGCTCGTCCCGCGCGACCCCGCCGACGACAAGAACGTGATCCTGGAGATCCGGGCGGGAGCGGGCGGCGACGAGGCCAAGCTCTTCGCGGCCGAGCTGCTCCGCATGTACCTCCGCTACGCGGAACGCCACCGCATGCACGCCGAGGTCCTGAGCCTGGGCGAGACGGGGATTGGTG
>JBEKPL010000049.1:0-20409 GCA_049520815.1 Candidatus Limnocylindrales bacterium | reverse complement strand
CGGCCACCGCCACCGCCGTGACCGGCAACCTGACCGTCACCCAGCAGACGAGCCTCGGCTTCCTGTACATCGGTCCCATCCCGATGAACGACCCGACCAGCTCGACTCTCAACTTCCCCCGCGGCGACGATCGAGCCAACGCGGTCACCGTCGCTCTCGGTGCCGGAGGCACTCTGAGCGTCACCTATGCCGCCCCGACTACCGGTCCCACGGCGCACGTCATCTTCGACGTGACCGGGTACCTCGTGCCCGGTAGCTGAGAGCGATCAGCGATGGCAGGCGCCGAAGCCGGGAAGGCGTTGAATCTGAGCTGGGTAGAGACGCCGAGAGGCGCCGGGTCGACCTTCCGGTCAGACGCGGCTGAGCCAGGGTAGGGATTGCGGTGGTCTGGTATGGTCTATCCGGACAGCCCCTAACCGCCATCCTTCGCACCGGACTCCACTGCAGCAACCCGATTGGGCCACTCGGTCCTGGGACGAAGGCGCGATTGCCCAGACGGGCTCTACATGACAGGCTAGCCACCCAGATCGGTATCGCGTGTCTCACACGGTCCCTTGCATTGGGCTGATAGCGGACCCGGGCAGACTGTCTGCTCGAGGCCACTCAGGAGGCCTCGTAATGCGAAAGCTCATCCCCGCCCTCGCGATCGGCCTGCTCGTAGCCGCCAGCGCACTCGGAGTAGGGGTCAAGAGCGCCGTGGCAGCTGCAGCGCAAGCCAAGGTCGTCATCGTCGTCGGCGCGGTCGAGGGGACTACGTCGTCCTACCGAAGCAGCGCCGACGCGATTGCCGCCACCTTCTCCAAGTACACGAGCAACATCTTCAAGGTCTACTCGCCATACGCGACGTGGGACGCGGTCGCCGCGAACGCTCCGGGCGCGAGCGTCTTCGTCTACCTGGGCCACGGCAGCGGCTACCCGAACCCGTACAACCCCAACCCGGTGGCCGGCGACAACGGCATGGGCCTCAACGCTACCGCGGGAAACGGTGACAGCAACGTCAAGTACTACGGCGCGAGCTATATGGCCCAGCTCGGTCTGGCGACCAACGCCATAGTGCTGCTCAATCACCTCTGCTACGCCTCGGGCGACAGCGAGTGGGGCACCGGCAAGCCGACTCTCGCGGTTGCCCAGACGCGCGTGGACGGCTATGCCTCGGGCTTCCTCAGCGGCAACGCGAGAGCGGTGATTGCCGAAGGTATGGGCAGCCTCAGTCCGTACATCGACGCGCTCTTCTCTACACACCAGACCATCGACCAGATGTGGAAGACGTATCCGGGCTTCCACAACCACGTGACGAGCTGGGGAAGCACGTACAACGCCGGGTACACGTCCCAGATCGACCCGAACCTCGACAATCCGGCGCCTGACGGCGACGTGTACTACCGGTCCCTGGTCTCATTGCCAGGCTTGACCACTGACGACATCGGCCGGGCGAAGACCTACGACCCCGCCACGTACGTACCGCTCACCCCGGCCCGCATTCTCGACACTCGCGACGGCACGGGGTTGTCGGGTGCCTTCACCTCGCGTGCGGCACGTACCTTCCAGGTGACGGGACGCGGCGGCGTACCGGCCAACGCGATAGCCGTGACCGGCAACCTGACCGTGACGGGCCAGACCAGCCGCGGCTATCTGTACGTCGGTCCGGAACCGATGAACAACCCGACGACCTCGACTCTCAACTTTCCAGTCGGTGACGATCGGGCCAACGCGGTCACCGTCGCCCTCGGTGGCGGGGGTACCTTGAGCGTCACCTATGCCTCCCCGAACAACGGCACCACGGCCCACGCCATCTTCGATGTAACCGGCTACTTCACACCGGACACGAGCGGCGCCACCTACGTCCCGATCACCCCGGCCCGCCTTCTCGACTCCCGCTCCGGGACGGGGTTGTCGGGTGCCTTCAGCTCGCACGTGGCTCGGACCTTCGGGGTCACAGGCGGCGTCGTACCCGCGCAGGCCACTGCCGTCACCGGCAACCTGACCGTGACGGGCCAGACGAGCGCGGGCTTCCTTTACGTCGGCCCCATCCCGATGAACAACCCCACCAGCTCGACTCTCAACTTCCCCCTCGGTGACGACCGAGCCAGCGCGGTCACCGTCGCCCTCGGTGCCGGAGGCACCCTGAGTGTCACCTATGCCGCCTCGACTCTGGGACCCACCGCTCAGGTGATCTTCGATGTGACCGGCTACTTCACGCCCGGCACGAGCGGTGCCAAGTACGTGCCCCTCACTCCCGCGCGCCTCGTCGACACCCGTTTCAACACAGGTCTGTCTGGTCCCTGCAGCTCGCACGTGGCGCGTACGTGGCAGGTCACAGGCGGCATCGTTCCATCCAACGCGACTGCCGTCACCGGCAACCTGACCGTGACGGGCCAGACGAGCCTCGGCTTCCTGTACATGGGTCCTGTCGCGATGAACGACCCGACCAGCTCGACTCTCAACTTCCCACTCGGCGACGACCGGGCCAACGCGGTCACCGTCGCTCTCGGTACCGGAGGCACTTTGAGCGTCACCTATGCCGCCCCGACTCTGGGTCCCACCGCCCACGTGATCTTCGATGCGACCGGCTACTTTGTGCCGTAGTGAGCCCGTTTGTGACGAGGGCGGCGGGAGGAGCAGGTCTGTCGGCGATTCCGTGGCTTCGTCGGGGCCCAGGCTATCGGTTGGGGGTTGTTGGGCAGCAGTGGGAGGGGTCAGGGTGGTCCGGATCTCAGAGGTGACGCGACGCATCGGAGCGATCGTCGTGATGGGTGCGCTGGCAGCTCCGCTCATCGGGCCGGCGCCTGTCGTTGCGTCAGCCGAGGCGCCGGCTGCCAGCGTTGAGGCTGTCTGTCCTCCGGCGGCGCCCGGTTACGCCCAGTGTCTGGCGCTCCGCCGGACGGATATCGCGGCACAGCCCGCCTCGGCGATGTCGCCCCATACGGGACACGCCGGATTCGGCCCGGCAGATATCCAGGCCGCCTACGCTCTGCCTACGGGAAGCGAAGGTTCCGGGCTGATCGTCGCCATTGTTGATGCGTATGACCTGCCCACGGCCGAAGCCGACCTTGCTGCCTACCGAAGCTACTACGGCCTGCCTCCATGCACGACGGCCAACGGCTGCTTCCGCAAGGTCAACCAGAACGGCGTAGCCGGCAGCTATCCCGCTCTCAATGCAGGTTGGGGTCAGGAGATCGCCCTGGACATCCAGATGGTTTCCGCGACGTGCCCGAATTGCAACATTCTGCTGGTCGAGGCAGACAGCGCCAGTATCGCCAACCTCGGCACGAGCGTGAATACCGCCGTGTCGCTGGGCGCGATCGCCGTGTCGAACAGCTATGGCGGTCCCCAGTGGGTCGGCGAAACCGCCTACGACACGTCGTACTACAACCACCCGGGCGTGGCGATCACCGCCTCCACGGGCGATTGCGGCTACCACTGCTCCGGCGGTCCGGGCAGCTACTACAACAGCGTCGAGTACCCGGCGGCCTCGCCCTACGTGATTGCGGTTGGCGGCACACGTCTGGCGCGCGATGGCAGCGCCCGCGGCTGGACCGAATCTGCCTGGGGCGCGGCCGGCTCTGGTGCGGGCAGCGGTTGCTCTGCGTACGAGCCCAAGCCCAGCTGGCAGCTGGACACGGAGTGTGCCAACCGAACCCAGGCCGACGTCTCGGCCGTGGCCGATCCCGCCACAGGCGTCGCCGGCTGCTACAACGGCAGCTGGTACGTGTTCGGCGGCACCAGCGCATCGTCGCCGATCATTGCGTCCGCGTTCGCCCTCGCCGGTGGCCCGGCGGCCGGAGACTACCCGGCCAGCTATCTGTATGGAGCCGCCACGGGCCTCAATGACGTGATAGGCGGCAACAACGACGTCCATTGGGGCAGCTGCACCGTTACCTACCTCTGTAACGGCGTTGCCGGCTACGACGGCCCAACCGGTCTGGGCACCCCGAACGGCGTGGCTGCGTTTGTCTCCTCGGTGGCGACCACTCCGGCTACCTACGTCCCGCTGACTCCGGCCCGCCTTCTCGACTCCCGCTCCGGGACGGGGTTGTCGGGTGCCCTCAGCTCGCACGTGGCCCGGACGTTCCAGGTGACAGGCGGCGTCGTACCCGCGCAGGCGACAGCCGTGACCGGCAACCTGACCGTCACCCAGCAGACGAGCGCGGGCTTTCTGTACATCGGCCCCATTGCGATGAACGACCCCACGAGCTCGACTCTCAACTTCCCCCTCGGCGACGATCGGGCCAACGCGGTCACGGTAGCTCTCGGTGCCGGAGGCACCCTGAGCGTCACTTATGCCGCTCCGACCACCGGTCCCACCGCCTACGTCATCTTCGATGTCACCGGCTACTTCACGCCGGACACGAGTGGCGCTACATACTTCCCGCTGGCCCCGACGCGCCTTCTCGACTCCCGCTCCGGGACTGGTCTCTCCGGTCCGTCCAGCTCGCACGTGGCCCGTACGTTCCAGGTGACAGGCGGCGTCGTACCCGCGCAGGCGACTGCGGTGACCGGCAACCTGACCGTCACCCAGCAGACGAGCCTCGGCTTCCTGTACATCGGCCCTGTCCCGATGGACTACCCCACCAGCTCGACTCTCAACTTCCCCGTCGGCGACGATCGAGCCAACGCGGTCACCGTCGCTCTCGGTGCCGGAGGCACTCTCTCTGTCACCTATGCCGCCCCGACTCTTGGTCCCACGGCCCAGGTGATCTTCGACGTGACCGGCTACTTCACGCCCGACATGAGCGGCGCCAAGTACTTCCCCCTGACCCCGACGCGCCTTCTCGACTCCCGCGACGGGACGGGGTTGGCGGGTGCCTCCAGCTCGCACGTGGCGCGTCCGTTCCAGGTGACCGACCGTCGAGGCGTACCGGCCACCGCCACCGCCGTGACCGGCAACCTGACCGTCACCCAGCAGACGAGCCTCGGCTTCCTGTACATCGGTCCCATAGCGGCGAACAACCCGACCAGCTCGACTCTCAACTTCCCCCTCGGTGACGATCGAGCCGGCGCGGTCACCGTCGCCCTCGGTGCCGGAGGCACTCTCTCTGCCACCTATGCCGCCCCGACTCTTGGTCCCACCGCTCACGTCATCTTCGACGTGACCGGGTACTTCGTGCCCTAGCGTGACCTCCGGGGCAGCGAGGGGGGACGAGTAGCCCGACAGCCCGCGTCCTCAGGAATCGCGGCCCGCATCGACGCTGGCGTCGGTTCGCCAGAACGATAACGGCGTCTCGTATGCAACTGCTACTGGCCATAGCGCATTGACGCGTAGCTGGAAGTCCCGATCCGAGAAGGGCACTACCCGCTCCTTCTTGACGACACGGTATCCGCCGACGGCTTCCCAGGCCACCCTCAGGAAGCACGACCCGGAGTGGGTCATGTTCAGGTCGTTGTAGCGACGGTACCCGAGCACGTCCTCAGGTGTGTGGATGACGAGCGGCAGTCCCGGGGGTGCGTAGGCGGTGCTGCGCCTCGGCGCGGCGGCCAACGCTTCGTGGCCTGCGAAATGAATGCTGTGGGCTCCAATCAGGGCCACGCCGGGATTCTGCCCGAAGAGCGCGAGCATCGACTCGACGGCGTCATGCATCAGGTAGTCGTCATCATTGGCGACCATGATCAGCTCGCTGTCCGCAGCCGAGATCGCTCGGTTCAGGCTGGCCGCCTGACCCATGTTTCGGTCGTTCGACAGGAGAACGAACCGGCCGCCATCCGGCTTCTGTTGAGAGGCGACGAATGCCCTCAGGATCTCTTCGGTGGAGTCCCGCGAGTCATCGTCGACGAAGATCACTTCGTCGGGCCGCCGGGTCTGGGCGACGATGCTTTCGAGCAAGTCGGGCAGATATGCCGCGTGCCCGAAGCACGGGACCACCACTGCGAGCGAGCCGGGAGCCTCGCGAGGCAGGCTCACTCCTGGGCGGTTGCCCGTCTCTCTGAGGAAACGCCTCAGCCCAGCTTGCGAGACCTCCGACCGCCTCATGAGCCGTCGAGCTCTCTCCGTCAAGCGACCCAACACGAGGCCTCGACAGCGGGCAGGGTATGCCTACCGCCCGGTCCCGGCCAGAACTGCCGGTACGGTTCGGGCGATGATCTTGAAGTCGAGCCAGAGTGACCAACTGTCGATGTACTCGAGGTCCGTCTCGACCCACCGGTCGAACTCTTGGTCGTTGCGCCTATCGACCTGCCAGAGGCCGGTCATGCCGGGCTTCATGGACAGCCGGCGCCGATGCCACACGTCGTAGTTCGCGACCTCGCTTGGCAGAGGGGGACGCGGTCCCACCATGCTCATCTCGCCTCTGAGCACGTTCCACAGCTGGGGCAGCTCGTCCAGCGAGGATCGGCGAAGGAAGCGCCCAACGCGCGTGATTCGCGGATCCCGGTCGAGCTTGAATGCGTGGCCCTTGATCCGGTTGTGCCGGGTCAGTTCACCCAACTGATCCTCCGCGTTGGAGCACATGCTGCGGAACTTCAACACCTGGAACGTACGCCCGTGCAACCCCACGCGCCCCTGACGGAAGAGCGCGGGGCCTGGCGAATCGAGCTTGACGAGAGCGGCTAGAAGAGCGAGGACCGGGGACAGCACGACGAGAAGGAGGGCCGATCCGGCAATGTCGAGAACCCTCTTGAGCAGGAAGCTCGCCGCGCGGTCCGGGCCATTCGCCAGGGTGTAGATGCCCATGCCGTCCACACTCTCGAGACGACCCGCCGTCAGGACGCGTTCCAGCGGGGCTATGGGCATCCGAACGACTTTGCCTTCCTGCTCGCACAGGTAGGCAGCCTGCTCGATCAGCTCCTGCATTGCGAATGGAAGGCAGATCGCGACTTCGTCGACTATCTGACTGTGGAGGACCTGCTCCAGATCGTCGATCATGCCCAGTAGCGGCCGCTCCAGGACGGCGCCGCCGTCGGTAGCATCGGCCTTGAGGTGCCCGATGACGACCAGGCCCAGCTCGGCGTGGCTCTCCACGAGATCGGCGAAGGCTTTTGCCCGCGCATTTGCACCCAAGATGAGCATGTACCGAACGTTGCGGCCGTGGTCCCGGGCGAGCACCAGGATCTCCCGGACGGCGATCCGAATCCCGATCGCCGCCACGGCGAGCGCCGGGAACACGAAGATCAGGAGCAGCCGGCTGACATCGGGCAGCTTGAAGACGTACAGCATGCTCAGTGTGATCGCGATCTGCACGAGCGTGGCTCTCAGGACCACCATAATCTCGCCACGGTTGGTGAGGCGAGCCCGGCTGCGGTACAGGCCGTGCATCCAGAGCACGACGATCCAGGTGCAGATGAAGACGGCGACAGTCAGGTTGGGATCCGGCAGCGCATAGCCGAAATCCGCCGCCCACCCCGACCCTTGGCCGAATCGTAGGTTGGCGGCGCCGATCACGACGAGCAGCGCCAGGATCATGTCCGCTGCGACAAGGGTCAGGCGGAACACCGCTGCGTAGCGGCGGATCATTCTTCCCCTTTCCTCTTGGGCACTCGAGTCCACCCCGGCCCCGGGCAGTCAGTATCGCGCCTGTTCCGCAGGCGCGCAACCCGCCGGGCCAGCAGCGCGCAACCCGCCGAGCCACTCCACTGTGGTACATTCCCGTAACTTTGGAGACAGAAGCGTCGGAGACAGAAGCGTCGGCAACGAGGGGTCGCAGGCATTCGCCATCAGTGGCCGCCCTGCTGTCCTTCTTGTGGCCCGGCCTGGGGCAGCTCTACACCGGCAGGCGCCGCCTGGCGGTCGTCTTTGCTCTACCCGCGGCGCTGGTCCTGCTCGCCTTGATCTATCAGATGCGCCAGGGCGTGTTTGTTTTTGGGGCGCGGCTGCTCAACTCCGACTTCGCCCTGGGCGCCCTCGTGATCGTCGTTCTGCTCGGAGTGTGGCGCGTCGTCGCCGTGGCGCACGCATTCGTGACCGGCGAGGCGCTGGAAGCCCGGCGTACGCTCGAGCGAGCCGCGTTGGCGGCTCTGGTCGCGGTCATTGTGGTCAGCCATAGCGCCGCCGGCTACATGCTGTGGGTGACATACGAGGCCGATTCGCGGGTGTTCGCGCCCCGTTCCGACTTGATCGTTTCGGCCACTCCGGCTCCCTCGCTGGCGCTTGGAGTGACGCCGGAACCAACGTCCACCACTACGCCGGAGCCTACGCCGGCCATTGGTAGCCGTGTGACCATCCTCTTCAACGGCGTGGACTCGTCACCCAGCCGGGGTGAGCGTCTCTACGACACGATCATGGTTGTGAGCTACGATCCGAAGACGAACTCGGTCCAGATGGTCAGCATCCCTCGCGACATCTCGAACTTCCCGCTCTACTACGGGGGCACGGCTCCGGCCTGGCTGAGGATCAACGCTCTGCCCACGGACGTTAGCAAGGGATTCAAGTCCCCCGATAGTCCGTACCCGACGCTGGTCAAAGAGGCTCAGTATCTCGTCGGCGTCCACATCGACTACTACGCCGTCATGGATCTTGGCGGGTTCGTGAAGATGGTCGACATGGTCGGCGGGATCGATGTCAACAACCCAAGCGCCATCTGCGACTGCGCGTATGACGGATGGCCCGGCTACGACTGGATGGACGGCTCGCCCTATGGCTTCTACCTCCCGGCCGGGCCGCAGCACCTGGACGGCAGGCACGCGCTGGCGTATGTCAGGTCACGTCACAGCGCCGGCCAAAGCGACTTCACCCGGCAGGGCCGGCAGCAGCAGGTCCTGGTCGATCTGCTGCACAAGATGGCTCAGCCCGGTCAGCTGCTGAACCTCCCGAACCTGATCGACACTCTGGGGTCGAGCGTCACAACCAGCTTCCCGGCGGACCAGGTGGCCGACTACGTCGCTATCGGCGAGAACGTGCCCAGCGGCAACTTCAAACAGGTCGTGCTCGACGGTCCCTACTTCTGGGGCTACCTCGGCTCTGGGGCGGCCTGTCTCAACTACAACAAGGTGGCCGTCCTGTCGAGGGAGCTATTCGGCGAGGACAGCCTCTGGTGGGGCAAGGCCGACCCCGCCCCTACCTGCGGGACGGCGTAGCGGCGCCCGCCGCGTGGCGGAGTCGCTCGCCGGTCTCCCTTTTCTCTAGCGCGGCCGCAGCACCGCGGCCAGCCGCTCCACGACGTAGTCGACCTCGCCGTCCGTGAGGTCCGGGTAGATCGGCATCGAGATCTCCCGCTCGTACTCGCGCGCCGCCACCGGCAGATCCCCCGGCGCATAGCCGTAGGCGCGTCGGTAGTAGGGGTGCAGGTGGAGCGGGATGAAGTGGACGCTCGTGCCGATCCCCGCCTCGGCCAGCCGGTCGATCGTCTCGGCCCGAGTCGCACGGACGCGGTCCAGGTTCAGCCTCAGCGGGTACAGGTGCCGGGCGTGCACCTCGCCCGGGCCGGGCCCGGCCGGCAGCTCCACCAGCTCGCCGATTCCGGCGGCCTCGACTGCCTGCCCGTAGCGCCGGGCGACCCGTTCTCGCTCCGCGCGCATGGCCTCGGCCCGGTCCAGCTGGACCAGCCCGATGGCCGCCGCCAGGTCCGTCAGGTTGTACTTGAAGCCCGCGTCCTCGATCTCGTAGTACCAGCTGCCTCCGCCCGAGTAGCGCTTCCAGGCATCGCGGCTCATGCCGTGGAGTCGCATCAAGCGGGCGCGGTCGGCGATCTCCGCCGAGTCGGTAAGCAGCATCCCGCCCTCGCCGGTCGTGACCGTCTTGGTGGCGTAGAAGCTGAGAGCTCCGGCCGTGCCCCACGTCCCGGCCGCGCGGCCGGACCGGCTGCATGGCAACGCGTGGGCGGCGTCCTCGATGACCGCCAGGCCGCGGCTCCTGGCAAGCTCCAGGATCGGCTCCATCTCCGCCAGCCGGCCCGCGAAGTGGACGACCATGATGGCCTTCGTCTCCGGCCGGAGCTGTGGCTCGATCGTATCCACGGTCAGCTCGAACGTGACCGGGTCCACGTCCGCCAGTCGAGGCCGCGCGTCCAGGTAGCGGCACACTTCGCCGCAGGCGGCGAAGGTATAGGTTGGGACGACGATCTCGTCGCCGGAGCGGATCCCCAGCGCCTCCAGGATCAGATGGAGAGCGGCCGTGGCCGAGTTCACCGCGACTGCGAACGAGGACCCGACGCGAGCCCGCACGGCTTCCTCGAAAGCCAGTGACTTCTGGCCTGTGGTCAGCCAGCGTGAATCGAGAACCTCGATGACGGCGTCGCGCTCGGCAATCCCGATCGATGGGCGGTGGAATGGGATCTTGCGGGTCGTGGAGGCCTGCCCGAGCCGCGGGACCGCCGGTTCCTTCTGGCTGCTCATGCGTCGGCCGTTGGGCTTGCTTCGTGCGCTGCCGCAGGCTGGACCGGGACCGCATCCGGCGTGGCGGTATGTGCCGGATCGTCTGGCGCGGTGAGGGCGGACACCTTCTTCAGGAGCTCGCGAACCAGGGCATCGTCGTGGCGGCGCGCGGCCGGCTCGAGCTCCGCCAGCAGCGAGTCGAGCGGCTTCCCGATCGGCCCGACGGCGTCGGCTCGCACTCGCATGATCGACTCGTGGCCGGTCCGTTCGGTCGTCTCGTGGTCGTAGAAGAGCGCCTCGTGCAGCCGTTCGCCGGGGCGCAGGCCGGTGAATACGATCGGCACGCGCTTGACGTCCAGCCCGGAAAGGCGGATCAGGTCTCGCGCCAGGTCGATGATCTTGACCGGTTCGCCCATGTCGAGGACGTAGATGTCGCCGATCTCGGCGGTCGCTCCCGCCTGCAGGATCAGGCTTACGGCCTCGGGGATCGTCATGAAGAACCGCGTCGTTTCCTCGTGGGTGACGGTCAGCGGCCGGCCCTCTTCCAGCTGGCGCTGGAATGTCGGGATGACGCTGCCGCTCGAACCGAGGACATTGCCGAACCGAACCGCCACGTACGGCCTGCCGGATCGCCGCGCGCTGGCCACGGTCAGAAGCTCGGCCAGGCGCTTGGCGGCACCCATGACGCTGATCGGTTCCACTGCCTTGTCCGTGGAAATGAGCACGAAGCGTTTGACGCCCATCCGCTCGCACGCGTCGATGACATTGTGTGAGCCAATGACGTTCGTCATCACGCCTTCGGCCGGGGAGAGCTCGACGATCGGGACGTGCTTGAGCGCCGCAGCGTGGAACACCACTTCCGGGCGCGCCCGGCCGATGACCGCGTCGACCGTCTCGGGCGAGCGGACATCCGCCAGGACCAGCTCGAACGACACGCCCGGCCTGCCGGCGACGCGCTCTGCCAGTTCGCGCTCGATCGACCATAGGGCCGCCTCGTGGTTGTCGACCACCGTGATCAGGCGCGGGCCCACGGCCAGGATCTGGCGAACCAGCTCGCTGCCGATGGAACCGCCGCCGCCTGTCACGAGGACGCTCATGCCGTTGAGGTAGCCGGCTACCGCGTCGGTGTCGATGGCGACAGGCTCGCGGCGCAGCAGGTCCTCCACGCTGACCCGCCTTATGCGGCGCGCGAGCGTCTCGCCGCCGAGCAGCTCGCGTGGGTGAGGAACGGTGCGGACCTCCAGGCCCAATTCCTGCCCGCGGTCGAAGGCACGCCGGATGGCCTGTCCTGAGGCGGTCGGCATCGCGACCAGCAGCTGTCGCGCGTGGGTAGCGTGAGCCGCCCTGGGCAGGGCGTCGAGCCCGCCGAAGACGCGCTTGCCGAGCAATCGAGAACCCTGTTTGACGGGATCGTCGTCGAGGAAGCCGACGACGTTGAGATGCGCCGCCGGGTCGCGGGTGGCCAGACGAGCCACCGTCGCGCCCGTCTCGCCGGCGCCGTAGACGAGGGTCGGCACCAGGCCGAGCTCTTCGTCGGTGCCGCCGGAGAGGCCGCGTCGTTCGAGACTGGCCCGGATCGCGAAGCGCCCGCCGCCGACGAATGCGACCTCCAGAAGTGCCTCGAGGGCGAAGATCGAACGTGGATAGCCTGGCGTACCCGCGAAATGGACGACCGCCAGGCCCAGGAAGGCCACGGCCGAGACGGCGGTTCCGACCAGAACGGCGAAGACCACGAGGTACATCTCCTGGACGGAGGCATAGCGCCACTCGCGGCGATACAGGCCGAAGGCGACGAAGACCACCGGCATTACGGCGAGCGGAAGGAGGGCTACCGGCATAGCCATCGGCAGGTATGTGCCGAAGCTCGATAGATCGAAGCGGAGCAGGAAGGCCAGGACGATCGCCACCGAAGTCATGGCCACGTCGTAGAGGAAGAGGTGGCGCCCGCGCAGGGGGAAGCTACGCATCGGCTGGCTCCGCGATCGAGGCGCTGATTTGCGCCGGCAGACGGATGGGGAGGCCCAGAAGTGCTCGCGGCGTCTGAGCCAGGATCCACAGGTCGAGCCTGGCGGAGCGGTTCCGGAGGTAGGCGGCGTCGAGGGCGAGCTTGCGCGGCAGGATCTTGTCGCGGTAGTAACCGTCGGGGTCCGCCGTCTCGTCGAGGAAGCGGCCCTCGTCGGCGTAGACGAGCTGGGTCAGGCCGGCGATCCCCGGAGGGGCGGTGAAGACCTCCCGGTGCAGCGGCCGGCTCAGGTCGACGTAGCGCGGGTCCTCGGGCCGCGGACCCACGAGCCGCATCTGGCCCCTGGCCACGTTCCAGAGCTGGGGAAGCTCGTCGAGCCGGAAGCGCCGGAGCAGGCCGCCGACGCGGGTGACTCGAGCGTCGCGACCGGCGGTCACGCCCGGGCCGGCCTCGCTTCGATGAGCCCGCATCGTCCGGAGCTTGAGGCACTCGAAGAGGCGCCCGCCACGACCCATCCGGGAGGCGCGGTAGATGACGGGACCGGGGGTCTCGAGGCGGACGGCCAGCCCCAGGGCTATGAGCAGCGGTCCGGTCAGGACGGCGAGAACCAGGCCGGCGACACGTTGGAGCGGGTCAGGCATGGATCGGGCTGCGTGCGGTTGCGGGTGGCCGCTCGTAGGCTCTCATCGACGCCGATCCTACTCGGTCGGAGCCTGGCACGCTCCACGAGTGGCGCGGCCGCGCTGGCGAGTGTGGGCAGGGAAGGCGCGCGGGAAACTGTATATTCGGCCAATGCCGTCACCCGCCGAACCGGCCCTGCCGGACACGACTGCGCCCGGCGGACCAGCGCCGGTG
This sequence comes from Candidatus Limnocylindrales bacterium, assembly GCA_049520815.1. Taxonomy (GTDB): domain Bacteria; phylum Chloroflexota; class Limnocylindria; order Limnocylindrales; family CSP1-4; genus Fen-1039. The sequence continues at coordinate 7,349 of JBEKPL010000049.1, read as the reverse complement.
GAGCGCTCGGGCTGGGCGAACGACAAGTCGCTCTTCGCCGGGCGAGTGGCCTTCGTGTTCGCCACGAAGATCGCCCAGTTCGTCCTTGGCGCCGCCACTCTCTTCGTCATCGCAAGGCTGCTTGGCGTCCTGCGCTACGGCGAGTACGGATTGCTCCTTACGTGGGTCGGCATGCTCTTCGCCGTCGGGCAGCTGGGGATGCCTGCCGCAATGACCTACATGGCCGGCCGGGGCAAGTCCGTCGTTTCCCTGGAGCGCATAGCGCTGGGTCTCACCATCGCGATCTCTGTGGTGCTTGCGCTGGCCGCGATCATCGCCCTGCCCTTGCTCCGGGACTCCGTTCTCCGGGCATTCGGCCAAGTCACGACGTCGGACGATCTCCTTCGCGCCGTCCTCATCTCGTTGCCCTGCCAGCTGCTGATGCAGTTCGCGGCCGGGATTCTCTACACCCGTGGCTACAACCGGGCCTTCAACAGAATCCAGGTTGCCCAGGCGGCATTGATGCTGATTCTCACGCTCCTCCTCGTCGGCGTGATTCCCCTCGGAGTACCGGGAGCCGTCGCGGGCTACCTGATCGCCAGCTGTGCGGGAGCGCTCGCCGCCGTCTTCCGGGTTCGCCGCCTGGCGCGACTTCCGGAAGGGTCAGCGGGCCCGGCTGTCGCCGTCTCCGAGTTCGTGGGCTACGGGATCCGGCTGTACCCCCAGAACGTCATGAGCTTCTTCAACTACCGGGTCGACGTCCTGCTCCTCAGCTGGCTGCTCGGCGACGCGATGCTCATCGGCTACTACGTGCTAACAGTCCGCCTGGCCGAGATGACGTTCTACGTTCCCGATTCGATCAGCGCCATGCTCTACCCGGCGATCTCTGCATCGGAGCGGCATGAGGCGGACCGGTTCGCCCCGGCCGTCTCCCGGTTCACCATGCTCGCCACGGCCCTGGCCGCCGTGGCGATCATTCCGGCCGCATTCGCGGGGATTTGGCTCTTTCTGCCGGACTACAAGCCCGCCTTCCCCGCCCTCCTCGTGATAATGCCGGGCATCGTCTCGCTCAGCCTCTCCAAAGTCCTGGCCTCGTACATCGTCGGTCTGGGCAGGCCCCTGCCGACGGCCGTAGCCGCCGTCGTCGCACTGACCCTCAACATTGCCGCCAACCTGATCCTCATCCCTGCCTGGGGGATTGTCGGCGCGTCGGCAAGCTCGTTGATCTCCTACACGTGCCACGCCCTGATCCTGCTGGTGATCGCCAGCCGGATGGCGAGGGTCTCGCCGCTCGCGTTCCTTCTGCCAGGGGCGGCCGAGTTTGGCCGCGTTCGGCGGGGCCTCGCCAGCGCCATGACCCGGGTGCGCGCGTCGGCTGGGCGGTCGCGTCCGGCTGACTGATCTCCGCCGTCAGCGCGGGCGAGAACGGCCGGCAGCGGCGTCGCGATAGACGCCCACCATGAGATCGACGCACCGCTGCCACGCGAACAGCGACTCGATTCTCTCGCGACCGGCCTTGCCCAGCCGATGTCGCAGATCGCGGTCTCCGGCGAGGCGCCGGATCGCCTCTGCGAGCGCGCGTGGATCCTCGGGCGGAACCAGCAGACCCGTCTGGCCGTCGACCACGATCTCCGGTATGCCACCGACGCCGGTCGCCACTACCGGTATGGCCGTCGCGCTGGCCTCGGCCGCCGCCACACCCCAGGCTTCCTCGCGGGACGGCATCGCCAGGACGTCGAAGCCGCGCATGAGATCTGGGATCTCCGAGTGAGGCCGCCGACCGAGGAAGTGGATGCGCTGCGACAGGCCGAGCTCGCCGACCCGGGCCTCCAACGACTCGCGGAGGGATCCGTCTCCGACCAGCGTCGCCTCGAACGGGAGATCGGCCAGCAGCCCAAGCGCCTCTATGAGGTCCCAGACTCCGTACTTGGGTTCGAGCCACTTCACGAACCCGATGTGCAGGGGTCGCTCGCGGGCGCCGGACGATCCCTCGGGTCGGCGCTCGCCTGGGCGGAAGAGCGAAGTGTCGATGCCGAAGGGGACAACGGTCGCTTCGACGCCGAACCGACGAAGAGCCACCGATGCCAGGAATTCGCCCGATGCCGTTACGGCGTCGGCGCCCCGGAGCAGGGCGCCCAACTGCCGGGCGCCGAGCCGTCCAAGCGATCCTCCTCGAACGGCGGTCACGTCATGGCCCCACGCGTGGAGCACGACCGGGTGCAAGCCACGCAGAGCCGTCGCGACGAGCCCGCCGTGCAAGTAGTGGACCGCTACGACCGTGTGGGGTCGGCGCGACAGGCGACCGAGACGCCAGCGGAGTCTTGCCACCTCGACCGCGACCGTCGGAGCCGGCCTGCCCCGTCGCGCAAGATCTACTGGCACGACATGGATTCCCCGCTCGGCGAGGGCATCGGACCAGCGACGGACGTGGATGCTTCGCTGGTCGCCCACGATCGCGACCGTGAGCGGATCCGGTGTCTCGAACGCCATCAGCCGCAGGCCCTTACGCGCATCTTCGGGACTGGGGGAGTCGAGGCTGGCATGCTCACGTCGTCTGTTGGCTGATGGGACCGGCTTGTCGGGGCGAGAGCGGCCCAAACTATACAGGGCCACACACGACGGCTGTCAGGGCGGCCCCGGCCTGGGCGCCGTCAGCGCCCCTGCGGCGCCGGAGTGGCGTCAGGTACCATCGATCCATGATCCACCTGCTCCGGCGGGCCTATGCCGGTATCCGCGGCTGGCTTCTGGCCGAGAAGCCCGATCGAACGGTCGTGGCTCTGGCGGTGGTCGCGGCGATAGCGGCTGCGGCGGTGTGCCTGCCGCAGGACTACCAACGGAGCGGCCTGCGCGTCCCGGTCGTTGCCGCGGTCGGAGTGATGGGGTTGGGCGTGCTCGTCGCCGCCCTCGCGGCTCTGCGGCCATGGCCGGCCATGCTGGCCTGGATCGTGGCCATGCCGTTCTTCACTGCCGCCCGACTCGGTCCTTTCGTTGGCTGGATCCAGGTGACCCCCTCGACGGTGATCCTGGGCACGCTAGTTTGCGCACTCCTGCTCGGTCTCCGTAGCCGGCGGGTCGCCGAGGGTTCGGTTCCATCTCGACCCGAGCCGGCAGCCGTGCCGCTCGCGATCGGCGGCGCCATAGTGGCGCTGGCGATCCTCTCCACCGCGGTCTCGCCCGATCTGTCGACCGGCATACCGATAACCATGCATGGTGTCGTGGAGCCTGCGGTCATCGGCCTGCTCTTGATCGCCATGAGGCCGACCACTCGCCAGCTGGCGGCCCTGGGCGTCGCAATGGCCGTCTCGGTCGCCCTTGCCGGAGCCGTCAGCCTGGCTCGGATGCTCACCCTCGTTCACTCGTTTGGGGACTTCCAATCCCTGCGGGGGGAGCTGGGCAGAGTCACCTACTTCAACGTCGGCATCCTCGGCGGAATGCTGGCCATGGTCGTGCCTTTCATCGTGGTCGTAATCGTGCGTCCTGCGCCTTTCGCTTCCGCCCTGGCGCGCGCGGTCGGCTCGATGTCAGCTCCCTCTGGACAGCCTTCCGAGCCCCGGCGGCCGGAGCACGGGCGCCGAGTGGAGCCCGGGGTTCGAGTCGCTGCGGGTCTCGGTCTGGCGCTCGTGCTGCTCGTGACCTACCTCACGTACTCCAAGAGCGCATGGATAGCCGCTCTGGCCCTGTTCGTGGCGCTGGCCCTCACGCTGCCCATGACCAGGCGCGGCCGGGGCCTGGCCCTCGTGGCGGTCGTGCTGGCCTCGGCCCTGGTGATGCCTTACGGCGAGCTCATCGCCGTCGCAACAGGCAGTTCGACCGCATCGGCCACACCACCGGCGAACGACCGTACTGACTCGTTCAATCCCAGCTCACCGGAGGGGGAGATATCGATCACCGGACGCTACCTGGCCACCAAGGCCGCGATCGCCATGACGATCGATCATCCTCTTCTTGGCGTGGGCCCCGGCCTTTTCGGCGTCGAATACGCCGGGCCCTATCGCGATCCGCAGGCCAAGGAAGTGCTCCAGTCGCCGCACGACCTGCTGCCCGACGTCTCGGCCGAGTACGGCCTGCCGCTGGCGATTCTCCTGGCCTTCGTTGTCGCGGCGGCGCTCATTCGAGGGTGGCGCCTGTGGAGGTCCACCGTGGACCTCGCCCGCCTGCTGGCCCTGGCTTTCGGTCTGTCGCTGGTGGCGTTCATGATCGTGGCGACGCTGTTCGGGACGGACCTCTATCGCGCCTACCGCTACACGAACACCGACGTTCTGTACTTCGGCCTGGTTGTCGGGGCGATCGTCGCATTGCGTCCCGCTGAGTCCGATTGGGACGCGGAGGCTCAGCCGGAACCGGGCCGGCCGGCCGGCGATCTCGCTTCGACGGCGCGGCGATAGACCAGCTCCATCCGATCGACGCATCCCTCCCAGCGGAAGAGCTCCTCGATCCTGCGCCGGCCCGCCCTGCCGAGGCGCGAACGCAGTCCTGGGTCGGCGATCAGCCGCTCCAGCGCCTTCGCCAGCGCCGCCGGGTCCTCCGGTGGGACCAGGAGCCCGGTCTCGCCGTCGACCACGATCTCCGGGATGCCGCCGACTCTCGTCGCCACCACCGCCAGGCCACTCGCCGAAGCCTCGGCCGCGGCGACGCCCCACTCTTCGCGGCGAGAAGGCATGGCGAGTATGTCCAGCCCCGATAGGAGGGTGGCCACCTCGCTGTTCGGCAGGCGGCCGATGAAACGCACCTTGTCGGTCAGATTCAGCTCGCCAAGCCGTGCCTCGAGCATCGGGCGCAGGCCCTCGTCCCCGGCGAAGGTGACCTCGAAATCCGTGCCCGCCGGGAGCAGGCCGAGAGCCTCGACCAAGACGTCCGGTCCGTACTTGGCGCCGAGACGCCACTTCACGAAGCCGATGCGCACAGGCCCGGGGCGGCGTGCCCCGCCCGCGGGGCCGAACCTATCCGTATCGATCCCAAAGGGGATCACCTCCGCCCGTACCCCGAATCGCCTCGCCAGCACGTCGGCGAGGAACTGGCTGGTGGCCGTGGCGGCATCCGCCGCCCTGAAGAGACCGCGCTGCTGATGGCCCCGTACTCGGCCGCGCAAGCCGGAAGTTTCGGCGGTCACGTCGTGGCCCCAGGCATGCAGGACCACAGGGTGCAGGCCGCGCACTCCCGTGGCGAGGATCCCGTCGGGGACCCCGTGAATGGCGATGAGCCCGAGTCTGGCGTGGGCCACGGCAGCCATCGCCCGCCTCAGGTCGCGGAATGCGCCAATGCGTTGAAGCGGCGAACGTTCCCGGCCGGAGAGGTCGATCGGAACGACTGTGTGGCCCCGTGCCCGGAGCGCCGTGGACCAGCGCTCGATGTGGACGCTCTCCTGATCGCCAACGATCCCGATCGTCAGCGGTTCCTTCCCGGTCGACGCGAATGTTTGTGCGGCCACGGATCCTTCCGAAGCGGTTGTGGATGACTTGAAGGCTACTGCCGGCTCGAGCCGCTCGTCCCGTACTTCTCGCCGAGGCGCGAATAGGTCTTCACCAGCCGCCCTGACTGCACTCCCCAGTTGTATGTGGACTCCGCCGCGTGGCGAGCGCTCCGCTTTCGGGAGCGGTGCAGGGACTTCGGCTCGTCGAGCAGCTCGCGGATGGCAGCGGCCAGCGACGCGGCCGTCGACGTGTCACGGGCTATCCCGGCGCCTGTCTCGGTCACGAGCCGCCGCATCTCCGGGAAGTCGCTCACGACCATCGGCACGCCCGCCTCCAGGTACTCGAAGAGCTTGTTCGGCGTGCCGAGGACGTTGTTGCGGTCGACCGGCTGAAACGCGATCACACCCACGTCGGCGTCGCAGACCCAGTTAGGTAGATCGGCGATGGGGACGGCCGGCACGACGAAGAGCCGGCCCCGGTACGATTCCTGCGCCGCCAGGGCAGAGTAGGGAGCGGAAAGGTCGCCGTATCCGAGCAGAACCACGGCCGCCTCCGCCGGAAGGAGCGGCAGCGAGTCGACGAGCTGCTCGACGCCGCGCCCCGAGCTGAGGCCGCCGTGAAAGAGCACGACTGGCCTCGAGCCGAGTTCCAGGTGATCGCGCAGCTTGCCCGTCTTGCGGGCCGGCCCCAGTAGCGGGCAGTTCATCACCACCAGGGGCCGCACGCCGTAGCGGCGACGCAGTTCCTCGGCGATTGACTCGTTCACGGTGATGACTGCGTCGGCCTTGCGACTGGCACCGCGCTCCATCCTGAAGAGGAGCCTTCGGGCGGGTGAGGGAAGCCGTGCCGCGGAGCCCGCCTCCAGGAAGAGCTCGTGGCTGTCATGGACCAGCCCGCCGCCATGCCGTCGCTGCAGCGCGCTTGCGGTGAGCAGGCCCAGCAGATCGTGACCATGCCAGACGTCGGCGGGCGGCAGCTGGCGGAGGGCCGCTCTGCGCCAGTAGTGGAAGGTCGTGGCGTAGCCTGCGGCCCAGCGACCACGGGCTACGAGGCGGCCAATCCGGCCGGTCTTGCGGTCACCAAGGAATGGGCTCTCGTCGCCGGGCAGGATGCCTCGATGAACCGGGCGAAGCGGCACGATGCGGGCTCCGTCCAGCTCGAATGGCGGACGGGCGCTGCCGTACAGGGTGACGACAGTGACCTGGTGGCCCAGCTCCATCAGCGTGCTCATCTCGCGTCGGACGCGGGAGTCGTGCTCGATCTCCCCGTACAGGAGCATCGTGATCCGGAGCGGGCGCATCGGGCCATTGTAGAGGCCCGGGTCCGGCGGTAAGCACGTCTCGCCAGAACCCATGCCGCCGGCTGGGCGCGGAAGCCCGGAGCATGAGCGCAGCCCACCGCGGCTCAGAGGCCGAACCGAGGGTGTGGCCAGCGCATATACTGGCGCCGCCTCGTGCTTGGCCATAGCAGACTGCGAGGAGGACGAGCACGGGCGGGGGATGGAGCGCCACGATGAGCCAGGGCGCAGATAGCGTCGGCGAAGAGCATGGTCTTCGCGACCGCGCGCGACGAGGACCGGAGGAGCCGCAGTCCGTGACCGCCGCCGGCTCATCCGCGGAGCGAGTTCGTCGCGTTCCTGTGCACCCGTACGTCCGGCTCGGCCCGAAGACTCAGGACACGAAGACCTCGGCATCGTCCCGTCGCCCCTTCATCTCCGTCCTCTTGCCGGTTCGCGATGAGTCGGAGGAGCTGATCGAGTGTCTGGCATCGTTGGCGCGCCAGACCTACCCGCGCAGTCGTTTCGAGATCCTCGTAGCCGACGGATCGGACACGCCGATCGACCCGGTCATATTCCCCGTCGGGCTCGATGTGAAGGTCTATCCGAACAAGGCCCGGCTAATGAGCCCGGGCCTCAACATGATCGCGCGTCAGGCCCGCGGCGAGCGTCTGGCCATCGTC
>JBEKPL010000048.1:0-23657 GCA_049520815.1 Candidatus Limnocylindrales bacterium | reverse complement strand
ACGAACGGATCGTTGTGGCCGGGCGGGAGTTCGTGTCAGCCCGTCTCACGACTACGGCCTACGCCCACGGCCTGGCACTGGCCTTGCCAGAACAGGTTGTTAGAGCGCGCCCGACAGGATTCGAACCTGCGACCTTCGGCTCCGGAGGCCGACGCTCTATCCGCTGAGCTACGGGCGCGCGACGCCGCGGCGGCGGTCCGGGACGGGACCCGCTGCGCGGGAGGCAAGGATAGCAGCGCCGCGCCACGCTTTGGAGGGGGCGACCGGCGACCTCATCAGCCAGCCCGTACCGGTGGCCGGTACTCGTCCGTGGGGCGGCGGCGTGCCCGCCTAACCGGCCCGAGAATCCGAAGCGGCTCCCGAAGGAGCCGCTTCGTTGCTGTCCCGGTGAAGGTTCGTCCCGCCGAGGCGGACCGTCTTCTGCCACGCTGCAAAGGCATCTATCACGTCGGCTGCACCGACTACCCTGACCCGACCTACCCATGACCTTGCAACTAGGGCAGCAGGCTGACTGGCAGCTTCTAAAGTCTACAGCCCCTTCTGCCTTCAATCCAAGGGTTTTGGCGGTCCAGTGGGTTAAAATCCCGCAACTTTGTTAGGGTTGGGTAACGACTTCGTTGCAGGGTGCGGAACGGCCCGCTCGAGGCGTCGCAATCGGGCTCGCCGGCCCGCCCGGAACCAGTCAGTCGGATGACCCCGGGGCAACCCCGCCGGGCCGCCTCGGACGTCAGTCGGCGACCGTCACCGAGCGCATCGCCGTAGGCTCGGCAGGCTGGTCCCGGCTGTCGCGCTTGGCGGCGGCGATGGCATCGACCACGTCCAGCCCCTTGGTCACCTGCCCGAAGAGGGTGTACTTCTTGGGCAGCCGCCCACCTGACAGATCGGCCAGGCAGATGAAGAACTGGCTGCCGTTCGTGTTCGGGCCGGCGTTGGCCATGGCCACGGCTCCGCGCGCGTAGTCGCCCTCGAAAGGCTCGTCGGCGAACTTGTAGCCCGGGCCGCCGGTGCCGAGGCGCCCTCGATCGAGCCGATCGATGTGGCCGTACTGCCCGTCGCCGCCCTGGATGACGAAGCCGGGCACGAGGCGATGGAAGACGACGCCATCGTAGTAGCCCTTGCGGGCAAGCTCGACGAAATTGGCGGCCGCCTTGGGGGCACTCTCGGTATGAAGCTCGATCTCGATGGCGCCCCTATCGGTCTCGATCGTGGCCTTGGTCATCCGTTTCTCCTCGTTCGGTCGACTCTTGCTAGAACAAGGGTGCCACGGATGGCCGGGCGGCGCCGCCCGGCCGCAGCCGGCGACGCGCCGGTCGAGGAGCGGCTAGGGCGTCGCGACTACGGTGCTGGTGATGACGGCCGGCTGCAACGGCATCGACGCCGGCTCGCCGTTCGCACCCGGCTCGCCGCCCAGCGGGATCGCGGCGATCCGGTCGACGACGTCCATGCCGGAGGTAACGGTGCCGAAGATCGCGTAGTTGTTGGCGCTGGCGTCGCCGAGGGCCGTCTGGGCCTCATCGTCCAGGACGATGAAGAACTGCGTGTTGGCGGAGTTGGCTTCACTCGTTCGGGCCATGGCGACGGTGCCGCGCTTGTACGTCGTTGTGACCTTGTCATCTGGGATCGTCCAGCCGGGGCCGCCCTGACCCATCTTGTCGGGCTGGAAGCTTGGGAGCCTGGCGTACTGCCCATCGCCAACCTGGACGATGAACGCGGTCACGATCCGATGGAAGATCACGTTGTCGTAGTAGCCGCAGCGGGCAAGCGCGACGAAGGCGCCGGCGGCATTTGCGCCGAGGCTCGAGTCCACCTTGACCACGATGTTGCCGAAGTTGGTCGTCATCGTGACCGTCGCGGTGCCGCTGGTCATCGCGGCCGGCGCGGAGGTCGGGCAGGCTGACGGCTCGGGCCCGAGCGTGTAGGGCGGGGTGGTCGGAGGGTTCGTCGGCGGGGCCGACGGAGATGGAGTGGGCGTGGCCGTTGGAGTGGAGCAGCCGGCAAAGAGCAGCGCGACGAGGCCGACGGTCGCGAACTGGCGCGGCGACGACGAAAGACGGGCGAGAATCATGCAGCGGCCTCCAGGGCTTTGGCGAAGTCTACAGTTCCGGACAGGAGTGGCTCACCGAGGATGATGCCTGCGATCGCGGCGTCTCGCAGGCTCCCTATGGCATCGATATCGACGGACCCTCCCGCCACGAACGGCTCGGGCCGGTGCCAAGGATACCCGGCAATGCGCTCCGGCGGCGTCCCCGTGCCTGTGCCGCGCCTAGGATCCGGCCGCCATGCCGCCGCCGGCGCCACTCGCGCCGGCCGCCGCCTCGGCCGCAAGAAGCCGGCGCTGGAAGCTGATCGGCAGCGACCCGTTGCGGAGCAGAGAGTCGTGGAAAGCCTTCAGGCTGAAGCGATCGCCGAGCCGGCGCTGCTCATCGGCCCGGAGCGCCAGGAGCAGCACCTTGCCGAGCAGGTAGCTGAGCTGGTAGGTCGGCGTGTACGTGTAGCGGAAGACCTCAGCCTGGGCGTTGGCGTGCTCGAAGCCGGTGTGCTCGACCAGAAAGGCCGTAGCCTCCTCGACGCTCAGCTCGCCCCGGTGCATGCGCACGTCGAGGATGATCCGGCAGGCTCGCCAGATCGCGTCGGTGTGCAGGGCCAGCATGAAGTCGGGCCCGGCATCGAAGCCCTGCTCGCGCATCATCTGCTCGCTGTACATGCCCCAGCCCTCGACGAACTCAGGGGCGTCGGTCATCAGGCGGACGAGCGACGGATGCCGGACCGCCGCGGCCAGCTGCAGGTGGTGGCCGGGGTACGCCTCGTGGACGCTCGTGTTGCTGATCGAGGCGTAGTTGTGCTCGCGCATGGCATTCGGGTCGTTCCCGACGGACGGCGTCACGATGTAGATCCCGGATGGGTCCCTGTCGAACTTGCCCGGCTCGAAGTAGGCGGCGAACGGGATGACCGTGCGCAGGTACTCCGGCGTTGGGATGACGGAGATCCTCTCGCCGGGCGGCAGTGTCGCGAGGTCGCGCTCGACGATGTGGGCCCGGGCCCGCATCATGGCGTCCTTGTAGGCCGCCAGAGCCTCCTCGAACGTGGCCGGGTGGTTCGACTTGACCCGGTCGACGACCGCGGGCTCATCCACGCTCGGGTCGATGCGGCGGGCGTCCTCCACGCGGGCGGTCTTGTTCAGCGCCAGCTGCTGGTGGCCGATCTCGAGAATCTGGGAGGCATCCAGGCCGTCGAAAGCCCGCAGCCCGACCAGCTGGTCGTACGCCTCGGAGCCGAGAGCCCAGCTTTCCACGGTTGAGCCCATGGCGCCCTTGATCGCCTCGAGGTAGGCGGCGATCGAGGCCGTGGCCGTCTCCACGGCCCTGCTGAGGCGGGCCTGTGCCCGCTCGTCCAGGACCCTGGCGCCGGCGGCCCTGATCTCGTTGAAGAGGAACGGCATCTGCGCGCCCGAGTCGAGCTCCAGCTCCTGCCAGAGGCGGACCTGCGGCGCCGTGGCCCGAGTCCGGTGCTGCTCGAGTAGCTTCGGAATGCCCTCCATGCGGGCGGTCAGGGAGACGAGCCGCTCGGCGAGGGGCGCAAAGTCTCGAGCGAAGATGCCGAAGAGCGAGTCGCCGACCTGGTCCAACGCTGTGGAGCGGCGCTCCCAGACGCGATGCACCTCCAGGTCGAAGATCTCGCGGCGGGTGTTGTGCAGGGCCAGCTCACGCTCCAGGCGCACGCTCTCTGAGAGGCCGGCCGGGTCGATCGCCTCGATCTCGCGCTCGAGCCGGTGGGCGTCTGCGATCTCCTGCTCCACGGCGTCGCGTGAGGCATCGTCCAGGCGGCCGTCGCCGTCGTGCAGCCCGACGTACGTGGCCAGGATCGGGTGCTTCTGCACCAGATCGCGGAAGTCCGCCTCGATCAGGCCCCAGAACTTGTCGTCGAGCGGGCCGGCGGCCGGCGTGGACTCGGGTCGCGGGAGAAGAAGCTCTGCCATCTATCGCTCCGTGGCTGTGGCTGAGGATGCGGCCACTCGAGCGGCCAAGGCTTGGGTAGCTGAGGATCCGGAAGCGGACCCTGAGGCGGGTGTGACCGGCGTTTCGCGGAGGGCGTCCGCGCAGGCCGCCAGGGTGCGCCCCACGTCGGCGGCGGTGACGCCGTAGTGGGTCACGGCCCGGATCGTGCCGTGCGAGTACTCGACCATGAGAACGCCGCGGGCCCGCAGGGCGTCGAGGAAGGCGGATCTGGCCCGCCGAACCCGGAAGACGACGAAGTTCGTGGCGACGCGAGCAGGGTCGAGCGGGCCGGGCGTTGGCTGGGCCAGGTCGCCGGCCGACTCGATCCCGTCGAGCGCGGCCAGCCCCTCGGCCAGGCGACGGGCGTTGGCGTGGTCCTCGGCCAGCCGGTCGATCATCCCGTCGGGCCCGTCGCTCAGCGCGACCAGCCCTGCCGCGGCCAGGACGCCGACCTGGCGCATTCCGCCCCCGACGAGCTTCCGGCCGCGATGCGCTCGGAAGATGAACTCCTTCGAGCCCGCGACGAGCGAACCGACCGGGCAGGAGAGGCCCTTCGAGAGGCAGAACGCCACCGAGTCGGCCGGCTCGGCCAGCGCCTTGGGCGAGACGCCGAGGGCCACGGTCGCGTTGAAGAAGCGGGCTCCGTCGACGTGGAACGGAACGCCATGGGCGTGGGCGATGGCGGCCACGGCGCGGGTGTATTCGAGCGTCAGCGGCTGAGCCATCGAGTGGGCGTGGGTGTTCTCGATGGCCACCAGGCCGGTGATCGCCTCATGGGCGTCCGTGGCGTCGTGGAACGATTGCTCCAGCTCGTCGAGGTCCCAGGTTCCGTCGGGCCGCTCGGGCATCTGCTTGATGGACGTCCCCACGACGACGGCGTGGCCGGCCTGCTCGTCCGCGACCATGTGGGTGCTTGCGCCGGCGATCGTCTCCTGGCCCCGTCCCAGGTGCCCGAGCTGCGAGACGAGGTTGGCCATCGAGCCGCTGGCGACGAACAGGGCGGCTTCCTTGCCGAGCAGCTCGGCCGCCCGCTCCTGCAGGGCGTTGACCGTGGGGTCGTCGCCGAAGACGTCATCGCCCACCTCGGCCTCGTACATCGCCTGGCGCATGGCCGGAGTCGGATGAGTGACCGTGTCACTGCGAAGATCGATCATCGGGGAGCGGCCTCGCTGTGGGAGCTCGCGGAGTCGCTTGAAGTCGTCGGTGGAGTATAGGTCGAGCGGGCGTCTCGGGCGCCCACCTGCTATCCTTCGCGGTCGGCGCGGGCTCGTGGTGTAGCGGCCTAACATGCCAGCCTGTCACGCTGGAGACCGCCGGTTCGAATCCGGTCGAGCCCGCCATCTCCGCTTTGCCTAGCCCCGTCCCCGCCCGGACGGGGCTTCTCCTTTGCCGAACGTCTCCGGCTGACGCACAATCAAGCCAGCCAGGCGTCGCACGTACCGGCGTCCCATCGCCTAGGAGGCACGAGCGGATGAGCGGCCGCGTGATCGTGGTCGGCTCGGTCAACATCGACCTTGTCGCGCGCGTTCCCCACCTGCCGCATCCCGGCGAGACGGTCACGGGCGGAAGCTACGAGCGCCACCAGGGCGGCAAGGGCGGCAATCAGGCCGTCGCTGCCGCCCGCCTCCGCCGCCCCACGCTGTTCATCGGTGCCGTCGGCGACGACACGTTCGAACCGGAGGCGAGACGAGCCCTTTCGGCCGAACGGGTCGACGTCTCGATGGTCGCCTCGCTGCCAGGGCAGGCGACCGGTGTCGCCCTGATCCTGGTCGACGCGGCCGGCGAGAACGAGATCGCGGTGGTGCCGGGAGCGAACGGCGCCATCGAGTCCGGGTACGTTCGCGATTGCCTGGCCCGACTCGGCCCCCTCGTCGGCGACGTGCTGCTGGTCTGCAACGAGGTTTCTCTGCACGTCGTTCGCGAGGCGCTGGTGTGCGGCCATGCCGCCGGCGCGACTACCATCCTCAACCCGGCACCGGCCATCGGGATCGACCGGTCGATCTTCGGCCTGGCGGACATCGTTACGCCGAACCGGAGCGAGCTGGTGACGCTGCTTCAGGCCGAGGCCGGGCGGAGTAGCCGCAAAACCGACAGCGCCACCGACACGACCATTCGGGCACGTACGCTTCTCGCGCCCGGACCGGACGGACCCGGCGTTCGCAAGGCCGTGATCGTGACCCTTGGCGCGGCGGGAGCGATGGTTTTCGAGCGCGTGGGCTCGGGCCTCGGCGGAACGGCAGCGCCACGGGCGGAAGTGGGCCCTTTGCCGGAGGCCGTGTCCGGAGCTGCTGGGTCGGCTGGCGAGTCGGACGAGGCGCCGAAGCCCGCCGTTGCCGTGGCGCCGGCCACGCAAGACCCGCCCGGAGCCACCCGTGTGGGGGATTTGAGGATCTGGGAAGTCCCGGTCGCCAGGGTCGCCACGGTCGACAGCACAGGCGCCGGCGACGCCTTCTGCGGTGCTCTGGCCGCGGCGCTGGCCGAGGGCCGGCCTCTGGCCGAGGCGGCGAATCGGGCTGTGTCCGCCGGCGCGCTGGCCACTACCCATGTCGGAGCGCGTGAAGGGATGCCTACCGCGGCCGAGCTCGAGGAGTTCCTCGCCGCTCGATAGCCGGCCCGGCAGCGCTTGGCCCTGTGCGGGCGGCGGTCGGCCGCGCGCTCAGCATCTAGACGTGGCGGAAGGTGGCTGTTCGGACCGGCCCTCCCCTGTTGTTGAGACTGAGTATCGACAAGCTCCCAGAATCGCGGTAGGCTGATGCCTGCTGCGGAAGTGCGTGCCGGAATTCGACCGAGAGTTTGTAGTGGGGATAGCTGTGTCCAGTGGTCTGCCGCCCACAATATCGCGACGCAGTCTCAGATTGACGGCGACGGCTCTCGCCTGCGTGGCTCTCATCGCCGGCGCGTGCTCATCCGGTGGTGGGTCGGGTTCGGGGGCGAAGAGCATCGTCGTGACCTACTCGGTTCTTGGCTCGGTCGTGAAGGATCTGGTCGGGGACGCCGCGGATGTCACCGTGCTCATGCCCAACGGCGCGGATCCGCACGAGTGGTCGCCCTCCGCCCGCGACATCGAGAAGCTGACCAAGGCCGATCTGCTGGTAGAGAACGGGCTCAGCCTCGAAGGTGGAATGGGCGACGCGTTCGACCAGGCCGAGAAGGCAGGCGTCCGCCGCTTCGTCGCCTCCGACCACATCGCCGTACGGCACATCGGCCAGGGCGAGGGGGTCAACACGACCGACCCGGACCAGGCTGCCGGCGCAGCCGATCCGCACCTGTGGATGGATCCCCTGACGATGAAGGACGTCGTCGCGGCGCTGGCGACCGAGCTCAAGTCCGATCTCGCCATCGACGTCTCGGCCCGGGCGACCGATCTCGAGAACCGCCTGACGGGGCTCAACGACCAGGTCGCAACCACGCTTGCGGTAGTGCCACAGGACCAGCGCAAGCTGGTGACCGGCCACGAGTCGCTCGGCTACTTCGCCGCGCGCTATGGGTTCAAGCTCATCGGCGCGATCGTGCCGAGCCTTACCAGCCAGGCCGAGACGTCCTCGGCGGACCTGGCCGCACTCGAGTCGAAGATCCGCCAGGAGAAGGTGAAAGCCATCTTCACCGAGCTCGGGACCTCCGCCGCCGTGGCCGATGCCGTGGGCAACGACACCGGAGCCAGGGTCGTCCAGCTGACGACGCACGCACTGCCGGCCGATGGCTCGTACTTCACGTTCATGACGGACATATCGAAGCTGGTGGCCACCAACCTGAGCTAGGCTCTCGTCGCAACCACCGGAATCCCATGGAGGACTCGCAAGCTGGGCCCGCTCCTCGATCCATTCATCCAGAACGAGTTCATGCTCCGGGCGCTTGCGGCCGGCGTCCTGGTCTCGATCGGCTGCGCCATCGTCGGCACGTTCGTGGTGCTGCGCGGGCTGGCTTTCATCGGTGACGCCCTGGCCCACGGCGTGCTGCCCGGCGTGGCCGGCGCGCTCCTGCTCGGATTGCCCGGGATACTCGGGGCCGCGGTCGGCGCGGCGGTCATGATCGGAGGAGTAAGCCTTGTGACCCAGCGCTCGAAGCTCTCGTCGGACAGCGCCATCGGGCTGCTGTTCGTCGGCATGCTGGCCCTCGGCGTCGTCATCGTCTCCCGGTCGAGCACCTTCTCGGGCGATCTGATCCGGATCCTCTTCGGCGAGATCCTGGGGGTCGCGCCGGAGGATCTGATTCTCCAGGCGGGGGCCACGCTGGCCGTCGGGGCGGTCGCTTTCGTCTGCGCCAGGCCGTTCCTGCTCCTGTGCTTCGACCCGGAGCAGGCTCAGGTCGCCGGTTTCTCGGCAAGGCGGTACCACGCCCTCATGCTCCTGCTCGTGGCGACGACCGTGATCGTCTCTTTCCAGAGCGTGGGCACGCTGCTGGTATTCGGCATGCTCCTTGCGCCGGCGGCCATCGGAGCGCTGCTGGCCACCCGACTGGAGACGATGATGGCCACCGCAGCCGTCTTCGGATCGGTTTCGGCATATCTGGGGCTGTTGCTCAGCTACAACCTGGACACGGCGGCCGGGGCGACGATCGTTCTGGTGGCGACCCTCCTCTTCTTCGCGGTTCTCGGCATCGTGAACGTCAGGGCCGCGCTGGCCGTCCGCGGCGTGGTCCGGACGGACGGTGAAGCATGATGCTGGCGCAGGAGCCGGCTGCCGAGAAGCCGGCCGTCGTGCCCGGAGCCCCGTCCATCCGGGCGGTGGACCTGTCCGTCGGCTACGACCACCGGCCGGTCGTCACCGGCATCGACCTGGTCGTCGCGGCCAGGACCTCGCTGGCACTCGTCGGCACCAACGGCTCCGGCAAGTCGACTCTACTGAAGTCGATCGTGGGGCTCCTCGCGCCGGTTGCGGGCCGGCTCGAAGTCCTCGGCGAGTCGCCTGGGGCTGCCGCCCGCCACATCGCCTACCTGAGCCAGGCTCATGCCGCCGGCTTCATCCTGCCGCTGCGAGCGATCGATGTCGTGCGCATGGCTCGCTTCCCGGTCCGCGGCCTGACCGGCCGTTTCACTCGCGAGGACCACGACCTCGTGGAGTGGGGAATGCGGACGATGGGCGTGTGGAGCCTTGCCCGGTCGCCCCTCCGATCGCTCTCGGGTGGTCAGCAGCAACGCGTCTACCTGGCCCAGGTGTTGGCTCGTCGAGCCGACCTGATCGTTCTTGACGAGCCCACCTCCGGCCTGGACGCAGGCGGCCGTGAGGTCTACCTCGAGGCGTTGGCCGCGGAACTGGAGCGTGGTGCGGCGCTGGTCACCGCCACTCACGACATCGGCGAGGCGGTCGAATACGACCAGGTCCTGCTGCTGGCCCAGCGGGTCGTTGCTCTCGGCCGGGGCCGTGAAGTCCTCACGCCCGATCGCTTGCTCGATACCTTCGGCATCGTCATCCGAGATCCGCATCCGGAGCACGCCGGACGGTTCGTGGTGGCCGAGCGTGAGCACGGCCAGCCCCAGGTCGTGGACGCCTGGAAGGGGAGGAGCTAGGCGATGGACGAATTGCCGCGGCCGCGGTCCGGCGAAGGATGCGCTGCGTGAGCACCGTCGAGTCGGCGCGCGCCAAGACGCCGCAGGACGTCGTGTCGTCGTTGAGCGAGGCCGGCTATCGGATGACCGACTCGCGGCGAGCCATCATCGACCTGATCTTCACCCGCGATGGCGTCTTCGACACCTCCGACCTCATCGCCGACGCTCGCCGCCGCCGGATCGGCGCGGCCAGAGCCACGATCTTCCGGACGCTGGAGATCCTCGTCGATCGCGGGGCGGTCGAACGGCTGGACCTGCCCAACGGCGAGCACTCGTACGTACGATGCGATCTCGTCGACCATCACCATCATCTGGTCTGCACCGGCTGCCAGCGCTCGGTCGACCTGGAGGCTCTGGGTATGGCGCCGATTCTGGCGGAGGTGGCCCGTCGGACCGGCTACCGCATCGATCGCCATCGGGTCGAGCTATTCGGCCTGTGCCCGACCTGCCTCAGACGGTCCACGAACCGGGCTGACTGATCCGGAAGACGACAGCCGGCGCTGGGCCACCACCTTCAAGGGCGCCGTTCGGCTGGCCGGCTCCGCTCCGCCGGCAGTCTCGGGTACCATATGCGAACGCTTGGCCGGGCCGTCGCCGGCCCAGACGAGGCAGGAGAGAATGGCAGAGTCGAACAGCGCCGTCGACGCGGCGCAGACATCTCTATGGAGCCGGATCAGGCACATTCACCCCGGGCTCGTCCTGGCAACGCTGGACCTGGTCGGCCTCGGGATCGCCTCGTACCTCTCCTTCGAGGAGCTCGTCCCGGGCGGTGAGGTCCAGTGCGGCCCTATCGGCGGCTGTCAGGCGGTAGCGCATAGCGCCTATTCGCGCCCCTTCTTCGGCATCCCGGTTGCGGTCTACGGCGTCGTCCTATCGATAACGCTGTTCTGTCTGGCGATCTACTGGTGGCGGACCAACGACTATCGGATCCTGCTCGCCCATTACGGCCTGTCGCTGGTAGGAGTCCTGTTCGAGGGTTGGTTCCAGTTTGCTCAGGTATTCCTGATCCATGCCGTCTGCATTTGGTGCGAGTCCTACGGCATCTCGCTCATCCTGCGCTTCCTGATAGCCCTGTGGGTCTACATGCGTACGCCCAACCCCAACGCGGCCCGGGCGGAGGATCTCACCTGACGGGCTCGTCGCCACATACCACCCAAGAAGGAACCCCGCGATGACAGTCAACCGCCCAACCGGACGCCAGAAGGCCTCGGGCAAGAACGCGCCTCCGACGAGCCGCCGCTCGGCCCGCCAACAGAGACTCGCCAATCGTGAGAGCAATCGGGCACTGGCGCGGGCCGGAACCCACGGCTCGAGCGGGGGTTCCGGGCTGCTCCTCGTTGTCGCGACCGTCGCGATCGTAGCCGTTATGGCGATCATCGGTGGGGTCTGGTTTCTCACGCGCCCGGCTCCGTTCAGCGACAAGCCGATCCAGCCCGGCATCGTGACTCCGTCGAGCATCCCGTCGAACTCCAGGACGCTCGGTCTCGCGAATGCCCCGATAACGATCGATCTCTGGGGCGACTTCCGCTGCTCAGCCTGCTTCAACTTCACCGTAGACCAGGAGCCCAAGCTCGTCGGGAACTACGTCGGTCCGGGCAAAGCCAAGCTGGTCTGGCACGACCTCATCACCATCGACACGGGGCAGCCTGGCGTGACCGAATCCCGTGACGCCGCGAACGCCGCCCTGTGCGCCACAGATCAAGGCAAGTTCTGGACATTCCACGACTGGCTATTCGCGAACCAGTCGGCAGACGAGAGCCCGGGCGCCTTCACCAAGGATCGGCTTCTGGCGATTGGCCGGGACGCCGGCCTGGACACCGCGAAATACCAACCATGCGTCGAGCAAGGCACGCATCTCTCCGACGTCCAGGCGGAGCAGAAGAGCAAGCCGGGGGACGCCACGGCCACGCCGGCGATCTTCGTGAACGGCAAGCAGATCAGCGGCCCAGTCGTCAACGGGAACACGACCGTGCCGAACTACGACACCATCGCCGCGGCTATCGACGCAGCGCTGAATCCGTCGGCGAGCCCGTCGGCGAGCGCGTCCGCGAGCCCCGCCCTCAGCCCGTCGGCGAGCCCCGTCCCCAGCGCGGTCGCCACGCCGAGCGCCTCGCCATCGGTCAAGCCGTCCTGAGGTAGGTCTCCGCCTGAGGGCCGCGCGCCGGACACGGCGCTCGGCACCGTCGCGGCTACTCTCGGGCGATCGCCTCTATGGCCCCGAGCTGGCGTCGCAGCTCCTTGGCGGCCTTCCAGTGCTCGGCGGCGACCGCTTCCATGCGCGCGCCTTCGCGCGAGCTCCAATCCGCCAGCCAGCGGTTGGCGTCGAGCAGGCCTCGGGCCCGCGCCAGTCGCTCGCGGACGAACTGGATGAACGCGGAGTAGAGGGCCAGTGGAGCAGCCCTCGCGATCATAGCCTCGACTCCGGGCACGAAGTCGATCGGCACCTTCAGGCGGGCAATGAAGACCCCGACTTCGGCAGCGAGCGGATCGGTCCCCTGGCTATGCCCGCTGCCGCGCAGGATCGGTGCCTGTGAGCTGAAGCCAACGAGCGCCGTCGCGTCCGGCGTCATCTGGGCTCGGAGCGCCCCGCCGAAGCTCAGGAACTCGTTGCGCACGCCCAGCCGGTCGGTCAGGGCGATCTCGCCCCATGAGAAGTCGCAAACCACCGGGAAGGGCGTCTCTCGATCGAGGCGGGCGGCCCGTCCACGGCCGCCCTCGGTGATCCAGTAGTCGATCGATTCGGGATCGAAATGCCTCAGGGTCGGCGTCGGACGGAGGGCGACCAGCAGGCTGGAGGTTTCATCGCCACCCGTCCTCTCGGGCTCCACGAGCTGGAATCCCAGGTTGGCCAACAGCCGAGCGGCCTGCTCCGGCCACCGGTCGTCGGCAGAAGCAGCGAAGCGTGCATCGGTGGTCATGGTTAGGAGACCATAGCCTCCCTCGAGGGCGCCGTCACGCCGAATGCGTAGCGTTGGCGCACCCTAATCGCGGACCGGGGCGCGGTCCGGGGCGACTTGGTCCCTTGCCGAGCGTCTGCCCCAGCCGAGCCGAATGAGTGCCACCCCGCCCCCGGCGGAGCTGACCGCCAGTGTGAGGACGTGGATCAGTAGGGCCAGAGCCAGACCCTTCGCGGCCGGAAACCCGAAGGCCGCGGCTATGGTCTGGCCGGCATACTCGAACGTGCCCAGGTAACCAGGTCCCGACGGGATCGCTGTGGCGAGGTTGGTACCGGCCGCGAGCAGCGCCCCCTCGCCGACGGTCAGCTCGATGCCGAGCGCTTGTCCCACGGCCAGAACCGCGAGTACCGTGCAGCTCCACGCAGCCACGCTCAGGATCGCCGCCGCGGCGATGGTTCTGGGCAGGGCGGCCACGCGCAGGCCGTCGCGCAGTCGCGTGGCGATGCCCACGAGCCGCGGCCAGCGACCAAGGAATGCGGCGACTCGCCCCGCGCCAGGCAGCCTGTGCGCTGCCAGCGCCACGGTCAGGGCCACGCACAGGAGGCCAGCCAGGGCCACACCAACGAGGATCGCGCTCACGACGACGCCGCGGACGTTCAGGATCAGGATCGCGGCGGCACCGATCCCGACCAGCACCACCGTGTCGACGACCCGTTCCACGACCACCGTGCCGAGGGTGGCGCTGCGGCTGATCCCCTCGCGGTCACCCAGGTAGTGGCTTCGGACGAGCTCGCCCAGGCGTGCCGGCAGGACGTTGTTGGCGAGGTACCCGACCAGCATGTAGGCGCTGAGGCGGCGCAAGGGGACGGGATGGATCGGGGCGATCAGCCTCTGCCAGCGCAGCGCGCGAAAGGCCAGGTCGGCGGCCACGCCCGCAACGGCAAGAAGGAGCCAGGACGGCCTGGCCCCACCGAGAACGTCCGCCGTCTCGCCCAGATCCACCCCGCGCAGGACCAGCAACACGCACGCGATCGAGATGAATATGCCGATGCCGCTTCGAGCGAAGCCCGTCGTGAGGCGCCTCACCGTGTAGTCGTCTTCCGCGCAGCCAGCTTCCTCGAACGTCGCACCCGCAGGCGGTGAAGCAGGAAGCGCACGATCACGCGCAGCGTCGAGAGGCCGTAGACCAGGCTGCGCCGGAAGTTGACCGAGCTTGCCTCCTTGAAGTACCTCGTAGGCACGGCTATCTCGCCGATACGCATCCCCGTTGCGACTGCCTGGGCGACGAGCTCCTGGTCGAAGACGAAATCGTCGCTGTTCAGGCGGTATGGAATCGTCTCGAGCAGGCCGCGGCTGTAGGCCCGGAATCCGGTGTGGTACTCGGACAGATGGAGCCCGAAGGTGAGGTTCTCCAGGATCGTCAAGCAGCGGTTACTGACGTACTTCCAGCGCGGCATGCCGCCCGCCAGGGGATCGCCCAGGAAGCGGCTGCCGAGCATCAGGTCTTTGGTCCCCTCGAGGATGGGCTGCACCAGAGCCGGGATGCGAGTGGCGTCGTACTGGTAGTCGGGGTGGAGCATGACGACGGCGTCGGCGCCGGCCTCGAGGGCGGCGTCGTAGCAGGTCTTCTGGTTGCCGCCGTAGCCGAGGTTCTGGCGGTGGATGATCACGTCCAGTCCGAGCTGGCGGGCGATGGCGACGGTGTCGTCGTGGGAAACGTCGTCGACGAGGATGATCTTCGCCACGACGGAGTGGGGAATGTCACGGTACGTCCGCTCCAGCGTCCTGGCGGCGTTGTAGGCGGGCATCACGACAATTACGCGCCCTTCCGCGGTTGCGGCCGGGGCGGCGTCGGCCACGGCACCGGCTACGGCATTCTGGTCTGTGGCCGGCTTCGGCCTCTTCTCTGGCACGACGATAGCCTACCGTAGCCGACCGGATGGGCGGGCACCGCAACTACAGCCACGCCCACTCCGGCCACGCCCACTACACCCAGGCCCACCAGGCCGCAAGAGTTGCCCCGCCTCCGGCAGCGCGAGCCCGTGGGTTCGCCGCCGATGCTACGATCGCCGTCATCCCACCACGCTGCCGTCCGCTCGATCGAAGAGGAGGATCCTTGAGGGCTCTGGAGTGGCTTCGCGGCTGGGCGGCCAGGCTGGCGGCCGATGAAGGCGCCCTGGCCTGGATGGTCGTCGTGGCGTTCGTCTACGTGAGCGCCACCTTCGTCCGCAGCCAGGCTTCGAACTGGGGCCCGGACCACATGATGATCCTGGCCAACGACATCGTTCAGGGACGCTTCGACCTCAGCTCCCTCACCACGATCAACGACATCGTTACCATCGGCGGCCGCCACTACCAGGCCATGAGCCTGCTGCCGACGGTCCCGTACTTCGTGCTCGTTCCTTTCGAGTTCCTGTGGCCCTTCTCGCGCTGGATCGTCTCGGGCGCCATCGGCATCCTCGCCGCCTGGCTTGCGCTCCCCGTCGCCAGACGCTACGGGCCCGGCGGTTCCGCCACGTACTGGCTGGCCGCTCTGGGCGCCTTCGGAACCATCCTCTTCACCCTGACCATCGAGGGGAACTTCTACTACCTGGCCCACCTCGAGTCGGTGCTGCTCGTGTTCGTGGCTTTGATCGAATGGCACGACCGGCGCCGGCCATGGGTACTCGGCCTGATCGTGGGCCTGGCCGCGCTGGCTCGCCCCACGTTGCTCCTCATGGCGGTGCCGTTGGGAATCGCGCTGCTGGCTGGGGCCAGGGACCGGGTCAGGGTTTTCGTCGGGTTCGCTCTGCCGATGATCGGCGCCGTGGCCGTCACCGCGGCCTGGAACTACGTCCGGTTCGGCTCGGCGCTGGAAACCGGCTACGGCATCGCCTGGATCGAGCCGCCGCTGGAGCAGCTCCGCTCGCAGGGCCTCTTCTCGATCGTGCACGTGCCGACGAACCTGGCGCTATTCATCGGTGGGGGGTTTGGAATTCGCGACGCGTTTCCGTGGCTCGTCCCGAGCGTGGAGGGTCAATCGATCCTGCTGACCACGCCGGCCCTGCTGATCGCGGTCAACGCGGGCCTTCGCGACAGACTGAATCAGATGCTGTGGGGAGCGGCGATCCTGACCGCTATTCCGGTGTTCCTCTACTACGGAGGCGGCGGCGCGGCAACGTACGGCTATCGCTACGCCATGGATTTCGTGCCCTTCTTGTTCGCATTGGTGGCAATCGCGAGCAGGGAGCGGTTCGGGAACCTGGAGAAGATGCTGATCGGGCTGAGCGTGGCCTTCGTCTCCTACGGATACATATGGGCCGTCTACAAGTAGACGAACGCGAGTCCGCTGCCGTGGGCGTCGGACCGCCCATGTCGCGCCTTTGTCGGGGCCTGAGGCGCCCTGTCGGGGCCTGAGGCGCCCTGTCGGGTCACGTGGCGCCTCGCCAGGTCAGACCTCGCGACGCCTCAGCAGGACGATCCCGACCGCCAGCACGCCCACGGTCCAGAGCAGGCACCAGGCCAGCCATAACGGGTCGGGTGCC
Source organism: Candidatus Limnocylindrales bacterium (assembly GCA_049520815.1). Classification (GTDB taxonomy): domain Bacteria; phylum Chloroflexota; class Limnocylindria; order Limnocylindrales; family CSP1-4; genus Fen-1039. The sequence continues at coordinate 7,696 of JBEKPL010000048.1, read as the reverse complement.
GAACCGGAGAAGGGGCTGAACTTGTACAGAGCCGGCGACGCTACGCCGCCCCCGCGAAGCACCTCCTCGGTAGGCGAAAGCGCGCCCGCGGCCCCTCTCCACAGGACGTCGCTCGGAAGGATCAACCTGGCCACGATGCCCGCGTCGCGAAGCACGTTGCTGTCGAACGCCTCGCCCACGCCGCCCACGACGCCTGCCATCCAGGCCAGTCCGTATGCCACCACCGCGATCGCTCCGCCCGCCACGGATGCGATGCGCGTGCTGAACACTATGGCGAGAGTGAGGAGAACCAGCGCTTCGCCGGCCAGGTAGAGCGGCGCCATCGCCGGGTCGGTCGGCAGGTAGCCCGTCGCCAGCCCCACGGCCCCTACCTCCAGGTATCCGGCCACGAGCGCATAGGCCACCAGGATGACCGCGAGACCGAGCCAGCGCCCGAGCAGCACTTCGGCGCGGCGGACCGGCCTGGCAAGGACTGCCAGCAGCAAGCCATTCTCGATCTCCGGCCCGATTGCGGGCGAGCCGGCGAAGACGGCGGTCATGGCCAGGACGAAGCTGAACATGAAGGCCAGCATCACCAGAACCTGCGAGACGCCGAGCATCTCGACCGGCCCGGTGACAGGTGAGACCTCGGCGATGCGCGAGAAGCCCCACCAGGTCAGGACGATGATCAGGACCGTCAGGCCGACGAGTGCCCACAGCAGCCGGCGCCTGAAGGCTTCACGCAGGGTGAGGCGGGCAACGATCACGATCGATTCGGTGCTTCTCACGGTGTAGCCCCGGGGTCGGTCGAGGCGGGCTCCGCGCCGTCGACGCCGAGCAGCGCCATGAACCGCTCTTCGAGCGAGCGGCGCATGGGAACGACGGCGTGGACGGCGCCGCCTTGCTCGACCAGCTCCCTCACGAGCGCGGGCACGTTGGCGTCCGCGATCCCGTCCACGTTCAGCCACTGTCCGTCGACGCGGGCGGTGCCATATCGGGCCGCGATCGTTTCCGCGAGACCATCCAACCCGGTGACTCGGATGCTGGTGCCCTGCTCCCGGAGCAGCCCGGCCATGGTGAGTTCGGCTACCACCCGGCCGCGGTCGACTATGGCGACGCGGTCACAGACCCGCTCGACCTCTGTCAGAAGGTGCGAATTCAGGAAGACGGTCACGCCTCGATCCCGCAACGACGCGATGATCCGCCGGACGTCCTGCCGCCCAACCGGATCGAGTGCCGAAGTCGGCTCGTCGAGCACGACCAGCTCCGGCCAGCCGAGGAACGCGACCCCAAGCCCAAGGCGCTGCTGCATCCCCTTGGAGAACGTCTCCGTCCGGTCGTCCGCTCTTCCGGCCAGCCCGACCAGATCGAGCGTGGAACGAATCTCCGGATCCCAATCCGCTCGCGGTAGGCGGGCTAGCTCGCAGTGCAAGCCGAGTACCTCTCGGGCCGTCATCCAGCCCTGGTAGCGGAACTGCTCGGGCAGGTAGCCCACCCGTCGGCGCGCCGCGACGTCGCCGAGTGGTGCCCCCAGCACTCGACCCTCTCCGGCCGTTGGACGCGACAGTCCGAGCAGCAGCTTGACCGAGGTCGTCTTGCCGGCTCCGTTGGGGCCAAGAAAGCCGAAGACCTCGCCGCGCGGCACGGTCATCGTCAGCCCGGCCAGGGCGACTATCCGCCCGAACTCCTTGCGGAGCTCTCGAGTCTCGATGGCGGGCTCGTCTGATGCGGGGATCCGCGTCAGGCCCGCAGCGGGCCCGACCGCAGTGCCACTCATGCCAGCCTACTCGTCGATCCGCTCGATGACCGTGGCGATCCCCTGCCCCACCCCGATGCACATCGTCGCCAGGCCGTAACGGCCGCCAGTCCGCCGCAGGGCGTGGACCAGGCTCGTGATCAGGCGCCCGCCGCTTGCGCCGAGAGGATGGCCCAGGGCGATCGCGCCGCCGTCGACGTTCACTCGATCGAAGTCCAGCCCGAGCTCGCGGATGCACGCGACCGACTGGCTGGCGAAGGCTTCGTTCAGCTCCACGAGATCCAGGTCCGCCACGGTCAGACCGGCGCGGTCCAGGGCCTTGCGCGTGGCCGGTATGGGGGCCAGGCCCATGACGGCGGGGTCCACTCCCGCCACGGCCGTGGCCACGATGCGGGCCATGGGCCGAAGGCCGAGCGAGCGGGCCCGGCTCGCTTCCACGACGAGCGCCGCCGAAGCCCCGTCGTTGATGCCGCTGGAGTTGCCCGCGGTCGCCGTGCCGCCTTCGCGGAACGCCGGCTTCAGCCGGGCCAGGGCCTCCGCGGACGTGTCCGGTCGCGGCTGCTCGTCGCCGTCCACGACGATCGGTTCTCCCTTGCGCCCGGGGATCGAGATCGGCACCAGCTGCCCTGCGTACCGGCCCCCGGCGATCGCGGCCGCCGTTCGCTGCTGACTGATGAGCGCGAAGGCGTCCTGGTCCTCGCGGCTGATGCCAAGCCGTTCCGCGACGTTCTCGCCGGTCTCGCCCATCGAGTAGGGGTGGTGGCTCGCCGCCAGCGCCGGGTTGACGAAGCGCCAGCCCAGCGTCGTGTCGACGAGGTCGTGCGTGCCCCGCTCGAAGGCAGCCTCAGGCTTGAGCATGACGTAGGGAGCGCGGCTCATCGACTCGACCCCGCCGGCCACGAAGACGTCGCCGTCACCCACCGCGATTGCGTGAGCGGCGGAGTTGACGGCCTGGAGCCCGCTGCCGCACAGGCGATTCACGGTCAGGCCGCCGACCTCCACCGGCAGCCCAGCCAGTAGCGCGGCCATTCGGGCGACGTTGCGGTTGTCCTCGCCGGCCTGGTTGGCGCAGCCCACGATGACGTCCTCGATCGCAGCCGGGTCGATTCCCGATCGTTCGACAAGTGCCCGAATCACGGCCGCCGCCAGATCGTCCGGGCGTACCTGAGACAGCGCGCCGCCGTACCTGCCGAACGGCGTCCGCAACGAGGCGATGATCCATGCCGTTCGAACGGGTCGGTCGAGCTGGCGTGCCATGTCGGAGCGATTGTACGGCCCTGACGGGTCCGCACCGCTCAGGGCAGACTGGCCAGACCCTGGAGCAGCAGACCGCCGTCGTCCGTGATGACGACGTACAACACGTCGCTCTTGGCGTAGACGTACACGACGGTGAGAACGCCGGCCGCCTTGGAGGTCTGGTCCGTTACCACGAGCACGGGCTTCGGTAAGTCCGTCCTGGAGCTCACCGGCCAGCCCAGCTCCCGGGCCGCATCGGCGAACCTGGAGGTCAGGGTCGCGGAGTCCACGCCCGGGACCTTGATGGCCTGGACGACGATGTTCCCTTGCTCGGTCAGACCGGCGGCGACCGCGATATTGACATCGTCGGGCGTCTTGCCGCTCTTCACGAGCCAGGCACGGTACAGGTACTTGTCTCCGCCCGGGGAGGAGTCGACGTACCCGGACAGGGCCATGCTGAATCTGCAGAGGTCGATGCCTCCGATGGTCGACGGGAGCAGGCTCTCCAGGGCGGCGTCCGCGTGGGGATAGCCGACTGTGACCTGGTCGGTGGCGATGGCGGTGACGCTGGCTGCGGCGGTGGCGGAGGCGCCCGGGGAGCCGGATACCGCCGCGGACGGTGAAGCGCCGGTCCCGGCCGACGGCGAGGCCGTCGCGGGCGTGTTGCCGCACGCGTCCGCCGTGGTGGAGGCGCCCGGGGAGCCGGATACCGCGGCGGACGGTGAAACGCCAGTGCCAGCCGACGGCGAGGCCGCAACCGTGGGCGCAGGCCGGGGCGTCGGCGAGGACGTTGAGGACGCGCCGCCGCACCCCTCGACCAGGATCACGACGGCAGTGGCGGCCCGGAGCAAGCCCCGGAAGGTGGCGCTGGAACCGCGGCTCATCGACTCCCCGATAGGCTGAGGGCCGCGTCCGAACGCACGGCCACGGCGAGAGTGATCGAACCGAGCATGGCGTCCGTCGCGTCTGCCTGTCAAACGGTCGACGGCAGGCAATTTCAGTCGATTCTGGACACCACCTGTAATCCCGAGCCCATCGGCGCGTTCTGTTGATGAGCGGAAGGGATCCCCTTGCCGCTTGGACTCATTAACCACAGTTGAGTGGGAGCGAGCGGAATGGACTACGAGACACCAGAACCCGAGCATGAGCCATCGTCGTCAACCGACGCGAGAGTTGAAGAGGATCAGGTTCGGCCGCTCAAGCAGACCGCCGGATCCTCGCGGCTGCACCTTCCCGCCGCGTTGCCGTTCGCCATCGCCGGCATCCTCGTGGTGACCAGCGTGGCCTTCGGCGCCACGTTCGTGCGGAACATGATGACCGTTTCACCCAACGCCACGTCGGTCGTCGTCGGCGACGAGCCCGACCCCACCCCAACCCCCACCCCGACGCCGGAACCGACGGCCACCCCGACGCCGGAACCCACGGCCACCCCGACGCCGGAACCGACGGCCGCGCCCGTCGCGGGCGATCTCGTGCTGACCGCCGACGTCCTGCCTGGCAAGGTCAAGCTCACCTGGACCAAGTACACCGGCGCCGACTTCGCGTACTACAAGGTCGTGCGCTCCACCGACGCAACCGCCAGCTGGCCGCTCGGTGAGGGCGACACGCTCGTGGCCGCGATCGACAACGTCGACACCCTGACCTACACGGACTGCTCTGGAGCCGGCACGTTCACGTACCGGGTCTTCGCCGTGAAGTCGGCGGACGCGGACTACGCAGTGCTGGCCTCCAGCGCGGACAAGACGGTGACCGTCGCGGCCGCGCCTGTGACGCCCGCCCCGACGCCCAAGCCCACGCCCAAGCCCACGCCCACCCCGACGCCCAAACCGACGCCCACCCCGAAGTCTCATCAGACGGCTCCTCCGATCGTGACGCTGACGCTCACCTTCTCTGACGCTCACCTTCTCCGTCGGAGCCACCGTACCCCCGGTCAACTTGACCTGGACCACGTACACGGGCCCGTACTTCAACTACTACACGATCGTGCGGACCGAAGACCCGGCCATGCCGGCGCTGCCGATTGGCCCGACGCCGACCTGGTACTGCGGCAACGTCAACACCACCAGCTGGGCCGACAAAGGCAAGACGAGCGGTGGTAGTGAATGCAACCAGGCCTTGGGTTCGCTCAAGCCAGGTCACACGTACCACTACCAGGTGTGGGCCTACTCGGAGACGGCGTTCGACAACGCCTCGGGCGCGGTCGTGCCGGCCTGCTACGTCACCACCATCCTAGCCGTGTCCAACGTCATCACCGTGACGATCCCGGCGGCCACCCCGACACCAGCGCCGACACCGACCCCAGCGCCGACGCCTACCCCGACCCCGACGCCGACACCAACCCCGACCCCAGCGCCGACGCCAACCCCGACCCCGACGCCGACACCAACCCCAGTGCCGACACCTACCCCGACCCCAGCCGTCTAGGTCACCAGTCGGGGGGCCCCGGTCTCCAGCCGCGGGCCCCTCGACCGTCCGGCCGGCGGCGCCGGGCGTGGTGAGCAGTTCCGGCGAGAGCCGGACGGAAGGAGCGGGCTTCGGCTACCACCGGAGCCCCTCTCGTCAAGGACCACCGAAACACCCCGCTTCTGCGGCGACCAGAAACCGCAACGGGCGAGGCGATAGTGAGCGAAGGAACATGGAGAGCGGAATCGACATTCAGCCAGACGGGACCGAACCTCTGGCGATCGACCGCCCCTGCCTTGCGCCGGCACAAGGTCGAAGTGCCCGGCGGTACCACACAGTACAGGTGGCGGATTGCCCGCCCGGGCCAAGCTACGTACCGTTCGTATCTCTATGGACCGTGACGGAGCGTCTCGCATGGCCGCCGACCACGAGCGTGTGCTCGTGGTCAGAGCGCGCCAGGATTCCGCAGCCTTCGCCGAGCTCTACGACTTCTACATGCCTCGCGTCTACGGCTTCGTCTACCGCCGCGTCCAGGACCGCTGCGTTGCGGAGGACATCACTTCGATGACCTTCCAGCGAGCGCTCGAGAACGTGCGAAGGCCTGACTTCCGGAACGAGTGTTTCGGGGGCTGGCTGTACCGCGTCGCCTCGAATGCGGTCGTCGATCACGTACGCCGGGACCGTCGCTTCGTGGCGATGGGCGACCCGGACTGCATTGGGGAGCCCAACGCCGTAGCCCTCGATGCGCTCGCCGCCGCTCTTGACCGCGACCAGCTGCGCCGCGCCCTGCTCAACCTGTCCAATGGGCACCGCGAGGTCATCCTCCTGCGCTTCTACGACGACATGGATACGACCGAGATGTGCACCGTGCTCGGCTGCTCTCGGGAAACGCTCGCCGTCCGGCTCCACCGCGCCCTGAGGGCACTGCGCCTGGCCCTCGCCCAGGAGTCGGCCGATGTCGCGTGACGAGCTGAGCGAGATGGAGCAGCTGGACGACCTCGCCCGGGAGCTGGCGGAGGCCGGACGGATGGCGCGCGTCGCCATCGCCGATCGGGAACGGCCGCAACCGGCCTTCGAGATGCGTCTGCGCGCCGAGCTGGTGCGCGGAAGTTCGTCCCCTGGCTCCGTCTTCGAGGCCGCACCGGCTGAGGGCGGCGCGACCGAGGTGCCGTTGCCGCCGACCCGCCCGCTCGATGCTCCGCAGCGGTTCGTCGAGCGCCGCCGCGAAAACCGTCCGTTCGCAGTGGAGCGCCGCGAGTCTGCCGGCACGCCCGATCTGGCGTTTCTCGCCTTGGGCACGAGGACTCCCCATGACGATGCGGATACGACCCGCGCCGCGAAGCGCTGGGCCGCCTCCGCCGACGAGCCGGCGGTCGGCGCGCTCCCCTCGGCGGAGGAGGCCGAAGAAGCGGGCCGCGTGACGGCGCTTCACGCGTCGATGCGCTGGCACATTCCGACTCGGGCGATGCCGTCTCGATGGATCGCGGCGGGCCTGGCCGCTTCGGTGGCCATCGCCGCCCTCCTCTGCGGAAGTGGAATCCTCTGGCCGGTGCGGGCACCAGCCACGGCGGACGAGGCCGTCTCTGCGACGCTCGTGCGCGACGGCACGGCCAGCACGCTGACTGCCGGCACCGAGCTGCGCGAGGGCGACGAGATTCGAGTGGCCTCCGGCGGCCGGGCCACGCTGATGATCGGCGCGAGCATCGTCCGGCTCGACTCGGGCGCCAACCTGAAACTGGACTCGCTCGATCCAAACCACGAGGCCGTGAACCAGCTGGCCGGCCGGGTCTACCACAGGGTCAGCGTTCCCGCAGGGGGCGACTATCGCGTAGTCACCGCCGCCGTGACCTGGAAGGCTCACGGAACAGCGTTCGACCTGGACCGCCACTCCACCGGTGCCGGCGGTGAGGAAGTCCGCGGCCTGGCGCTGCAACACGGCGTGGGCCTGAACGGGCCCGGAGTCCAGGCGAGTCTCCAGGAAGGAACAAGCGCCACGGTCCAGCTGGTGCCCGATGGTGCACCCGGCGCCGCACCGGTCATCGAGGCGATCACGAGCCAGACGCTCGCGGAGCGATGGCTGGTCGACAACGCCGGCCTCGACTCGCGTCTGGGCCTGCCACTGGGCCTGCCTGGCCAAACCCTCTTACGAAACCCGGGCCTGGCATTCCATTCGCGTCAACCCGAAGCCGATGCCAGCTGCGGATCGTACTGCGGTGCATGTGACAAGGCGGCCCGCCGCGGGCAAACTGCTGCTTATGACCACCAGCCCTTACTTGTTCACCGCTGCCGACCATCCTTTGCGCGCCGCCGGCGACCGGCTGA
>JBEKPL010000047.1:0-21071 GCA_049520815.1 Candidatus Limnocylindrales bacterium | reverse complement strand
GGTCGCCGAGCGCCAGGACTACGGAGTCCCACGGCCGCCGGCGTCGACCGCCCGACCGACCGCCCGGTTGAGGGCCTCCACGTTGAACGGCTTGGGAAGGATCTCACTTGACGCGTTGAGTTCGGCGCCTGGACCGAGACCGCCCTCTGCGTAGCCGCTCATGAAGACCACGCCGATGCCGGGCCGCTGCGCACGGATCCTGGCCGCCAACTCGGGCCCATGGACGCCGGGCATTACCACGTCTGTGAGCAGCACGTCGATCGTCTCGCTCAGATCCTCGCTCGCCCGCAGTGCCTCATCACCCCCGGCTGCCACGAGAACGGTGTATCCCGTAGCTTCGAGACTTCGGCGCGTGAACTCTCGCACCGCGGGATCATCCTCCACCACAAGGACGACGCCTGACCGGCGGAGCGTCGCTTCGGCGGGGTGCTGTGGGCTAGGCAACACGGCAGTCCCCACACGCGGCAGATCGACGTGGAAGGTCGAGCCCTCACCGGGAGATGTCTCGACCTGGATCTGCCCGCCGGACTGGGCGACGATGCCGAACACCGTAGAAAGTCCGAGACCGGTGCCCTTGCCCGTGCCCTTTGTGGTGTAGAAGGGATCGAAGATCCTGGCTCTCGTTGCCTCGTCCATGCCGATTCCTGTGTCGGAAACGCTGATCCGAACAAACGGGCCTGCGTTGAGATCGGGGTCGGGTCGGTCTGGGTCGATCGACTTCAGGTCGTGGACCGTGATGGTCATGGTCCCGCCGGCCGGCATCGCATCGTGAGCGTTGACCGCGAGATTGACCATGACCTGTTCGAGCTGAGTGGGATCGACCCGAATCCAGCCGTGCTCCGCCTCCACCTCCACCGCTACTTCGATGTCGTCGCCCATCAGCGGTCTCAGCATCGGGACAAGATCGGCAATGACCTGAGCCGGGTCGATGTCCACCGGCATCAGGATCTGCCGATGGGTAAACGCGAGGAGCTTGCGAGTGATCGCGCTCGCCCGTCCGGCGCTGGCGAGCACCTGGTCAAGATCCTCGCGAATCGGGTTGCCTTCTGGCAGGGCGGCGCGGGCCAACTCGGCGTACCCCTGGATCGCCGTCAGCAGATTGTTGAAGTCGTGGACAATCCCGCCGGCGAACTGACCGATGGCCTCCAGGCGCTGGGTCTGGACCACCTGGGCATCCATGCTGCGCTTGCCGGTCACGTCGCTGACGTTCAGCATCGTTCCGACGAAGACGCCCTCGTCCGTCGTGATCGGGCTCCCGGCCACAATGCCAAACAGATCGCTCCCATCAGCTCGGCGAAGTCGGAGCTCCATCCGCTCACCGGCCTGGTTCCGCTGACGCGCCAGGAAACCCTTGACATCGAGCCAGAGCGCCTCGTCGAGGAAGTCCGTGATCGGACGCCCGCGCATATCGTCCGGTGTCGATCCGAGGAGCCCGGCCATTGCCCCGTTCGCGTAGGTCGTTCGACCGCTGGAGGCCACGAGCCAGACGCCGTCGAACATGCCGTCAAAGATCGACCGCAGCCGATCCATCGGCACCTGGCCGACGGACGTGTTCATGAGTTGCTGATCTGGCGCCTGTTCGTCCACGGACGCTTCCCTGCCGCGTGCTCAAGCGGCATTCGCGTGCTAGCACACTCGCCCCACGCAGTCTAGCCCCCAAAACGCCCAATCTCAGCGAGGAATCAGACTGCGGTGTACCCGAGTCGCCGCCCCGCATTCACGATCTCGGCCAGTGGGATGAGCCGGCAGGCGCGTTTCCTTCTGTGGGGCATTGGGCTTCGGGGATCTTCGAACGCGCAAGGCGCCGGACCGACTAGGTGGGCCATAAGCCAGTCCACGCTCTGCCCGACCCGGCTTCTGTGGCATCGCCAACAAGCACCGGACCATTCCGGCCGGGCGGTTCGCCGTCTGTCGGGCGAGGACCACCAACCTTCGAGACAAGGCGGAACCCCGGTCAATCGGCCGGGGTTCGTGCTATCTGGCGGTGACGCCACTTGGCCGCGGAGCATTGGCCGGCACCCGGGTAGGCGGGCCGGCCATCGGTCGGCAAGACGCGACGCGAATCTCCTCAGACCAAGTAGCGCGGTGGACTGCTGGACGACGGGGGAGGGTCGGAGCAGGCCGTCTGGGCCTGTAGGTCAGCGGGTCGCGGCCATGGAGCGGAGCGCGGTTGCTTCGCCAGTCAGAAGCCCCGCTCGCCACTCCAGGTACTGGGCGTGACGAGTCAGCTCTTCAGGAGAGGCATCGGCCGTTGTCTTGGTCGCCTCGGCGCCGCGGCAGTCCTGTGGGAACTCGCCGCTGTCGTGGATTGGAATGAACACCGGCGCGTCCACGCCAAGCGGATTGACGGCGGGCGCCTCTCCGCCCATGGCCTGGGCAATCGCCTGGTCGAGGTGCTCTTCCTTCAGCTCAGTAGTGTCCATCGAGTCTCCTTGATGCTCGCCGCGATGCTGCGGCCAATGCCGGGGAGCAGAGTGGGCCTCCGGTGCCAATAGAGACCGTATCTGTGGCCTTACCGGGGCCTGCGGGAATCGGTCTGTCAGATGGTCGAGCTCTCAGCGACGGCTGAACCTGAACCCGCCGAAGAGCAGGAAAAGGATGACGATGACGAGCAGTAGTTCCATGGGCTACCTTCTTCCGCCCTCAAGTTGCGCTTCTTGGGCCGACGGCGCGAGGATGGAAACCCTCGCTGTCGTCGCCGGGTCCAAACGCGATGGTCCGGCCAGGGTCGCCCGGCAACCGAGCCCCTCGATCCCTGCCGTCGGGCCACTCGCACCATCTCTCGAGTGGCTGTGGCAGGTCCGTGTGATCGGGTTCGCCCTGGAAACGACCCTACTGCGAAGCTGCTGCCTCCGCTGCCCGCTACTGCGTCAGGATCCTTGCCGCCTTCCGGCGATGCGTTCCTCGTAGGCGGTCACCAGGTCGAAGAGCTCTGGCGCGGCAAACTGACGGTCATAGGTCCCTTCGCTTACCTGCCGGAGCACACCCGACGCCTCAAGGGATTTGAGCCCTTGAAGGGCCTGCTGTTGACTCGTCCCGATGGCAGCGCGGATCGTCGGGGCGGACACGATCGGCTGGGCTGGGAGAAGGCCAATGAGCTTAGCCGCCGCAGAACCCGCGCGAGGACGACCGGCTCTTTGCGTCCAATCCCGCTGGAGGGCAGCCACCTCGTCAGCGAGGGCCGCGGCGTGGACCGCCGCCTCATGGCACGCGTTCGCGAACGACTCGACCCAGTCGGCGATCCTGCCCTCACGGAAGTCGACGAGGCCGGCCACGTATGAGGTTGGGCGCGCCGCCAGGACGATCGAAACCGGCGGCACGAACCGCGGCGCGACACCGGTGCGCCGCAAGACAACGTGGATCAGGCATCTCCCCACGCGGCCGTTGCCGTCGATGAAAGGATGGATAGTCTCGAATTGGGCGTGCGCGATCGCAGCTTGAGCGACCGGCGGAATGTCGTCGCGATCCAGGAACGCGGCGAGATCTTCGATGAGACTGGCCACCTGGTCCTCCGGGGGCGGCACGAATTCGGCGCCGAGAGGACTATCCAAGCGGCCGCCAAGCCAGTTCTGGACCTCGCGGAATCGACCTGGGGTCGCACTCGGCTCGTGCGCCATCAGCGTCCGGTGGATCGCTTCGATGTCCCCAACGCGGATCGGTGACGGATCGTCGGCGCGGGCGATGGCCTCTTCCATCGCGCAAACGTTGGCGGCAACGGTGCGCGCGCTCCCGCGGGCCGCGCGTGGATCGACGAGTGCCCTGGCGAGGTTGAGCGTGCTGACCTGGTAGCCCTCGATCCGTGAGGAGGCCACCGCCTCGGAACGCAGCAACAGCGGCCCGATCGCCTCGAGACCGCTTGCGCTTGGCCGCGCGTTGAGCTCGCGGATCACCCGCTCGGCTTCGGCCGCCGCGCCCGCGGTCTGAAATGGCACGGCCGGCGCCAGGCCGAGGATCTTGTCCGGAATGAATGCGTCGAAGGTGAATGACGCTCGGGATCTTCGTCCGCCCGGTGCGCCGGGGTTTCCTTCCCATCGCCGTGCGACGAGCTGCGGCATTTCAAATCCCTTCATTCGCGAGTCGAGATTGAAGGTTTATGGCAATCATTAGCCACTAAGGCTTCAATGTCAACTCAGATTGAAGGGATCCGCGCACATTCCTGGATTCTGTCGGGCCCCTACTCAACTGCCCGGCCCGGCTTCGGCGGCACGGCCAGCGAGCAGCGAACCATTCCAACCGGGCGGTTCGCCGTCTGTCGGGCGCGGTCCACCAACCCTTCGGGACAAGACGGAACCGCGGGCAGGGCCGGTATCCGGTAGGTGGCCGGCCCGGATGGAATCCTGCGTGTCGCAGGTGATGCTGTTACCTGGCGAGGCGAATGGTCTACCGACCCGGCAGCAGCCGCGTAACGGAGAGGTAGGCTTGGCCTGCGACTCGACCGTCCCCACAACGCCGGGTCTAGAGATCGACGCGCCCCAGATGTCCCTGGGCGTCAAGGCACTCCACGCTGGACTGCATCGAGACGAAGTCGACGTCGAGCACGCAATCCTCCCTCCCCTTCGACCAGGCTAGACGCAGCTTGCTGTCGTCCGAGTCGAGGACTCGGAACTCTCCGTCTAGAGCGGGGTGCCCGTTTCGCAGGCGGATGAGGCGCTCGAGGCGCCGCACCACGTCCTGATTGGCCGCAGCCTCGATCTCTTCCATGCCGAAGTTGTGTCGATTGATCTCCCTGCCATCTCCGCTGCGGCTGACCGCCTCTTCGTCGTTCTTGCCGGCGAGAAGACCCACGTAGTAGACCTGGGGTACGCCGGGAACGAAGAACTGGATGGCGCGGGCGGCGATGTAGGCATCGTCGTCGCAACCCAGGAGAGAGTAGTAAGTGCCCCTTATCTGGTGAACGTCAAAGCCATCGGGGTCCTTATGTTCTGGTGAGACAACGAGGCTTAGGTTCGCGCCGCGATCCAAGCAGGTTTGAACCAGACGCCGAACATCCTCGGGGGCGTACATCCCCTCCATGTCGGGCTTCACGGGAATCCCGTCATGGCAGTCGAGCATGGTGAACTGCTTGGCCGATCGCGACAAGAGATATGGCCGTAGCCGTAGCGGAGACCGGATGATCAGGGCTTCGAGGATCGCGTACGGCAGGATGAAGTCGTAGGTCCAGTAACCCTGCTGTGACAGGCGGTCCTGAACGGCCCGCCGGGCATGAACCTCCGGCAGGAGCGTGATGCCCATTGGTGCGGCCATTCCATCGATCCAGTCCATGAATTCGAGGATCTCCGGCTCGACGAAGAAACAGCTCGTGCCGAGCTTCTTGACCAGGTAACCAACCGCGTCGAGCCTGACGATCTTCACGCCATGGCGCGCGAAGCTCTCAAGGAAGTCCACGATGAGGCGCCGGAATTGGGGCGACTTCCAGTCGAGATCGACCTGCTCGGACGGGTCCTGTTTGCCGAAGGTTGTCCAGACCTTCTCATCGACGGCGGGCGAGCCCACCCTATACGTCGAATACGGCCGCGGCCGTCTGAGAAACATCTTGTCGATGTCCCGCTGGACCGGATAGCCATCCACCCAGAGCTTGTCGAGGGTAATGAAAAGGTCGGCCCACTCGGACGCCCGACCCTTCGCCAGGAAGTCCGCGAAGAAGGGGGATCTGGTGGAAATATGGTTGGCCATGAGATCCAGCAAGATGTCGTATTGATCGCCCAGTCTGCGAATGTCATCCCAGGAGCCGAAGGCGGGGTCGATCTCCAAGTAGGTCAACGGGGCGAAGCCCCGGTCCCCTGAGGACGGGAACGGCGGGAGAATATGGATCCCGCCCTCGAAGAGGCCAGGGAAATGGCTCGCTAGCGCCTGCTCGAGGCTCCTGAGTGTGCCGCCGAGCGAATCCGGGTAGGTGATCAGCTGGACCTTGTTCCTGACAGGCATCGCCTCTCGCCGCCTCAGCCCGCCTGGATCACGTCGTAGTCTCGGGTCACGATGATGTCCGCCAGGTGCTGGTGGCCCGCGATTATCTTGTGCTCGATGCTCAGCACTTTCTCGATGAAGGGGTCGCGTGCCTCGCCGCCTCGGTTGCGCCTTCTGCGATGCTCCAGGGTCTCGAGGCGATCTCGGGCGATGAAGATTCTCAGGTCAACGTGCCGCAACAGAGACACGTAGGTCCCTTCGACGATCACAACCTTGACGCCCGCCAGACTCAGGAACTCGGTCGACATCGAGTTGGCGGCGTAGTCGATGACGGGCTTGTCGATCGAAGCCGCACCCTCCAGAGCTGCGTTCACGTTTGCCTGGAGCAGGTCGAATCGCACCTCGACATCGGGACCGAGCCAATCGGGATCCTGGCGGCGCCTCGCGTCGTTGTCCTTGGGCGGAAGGACGAAGTAGTCGTCCTGACCAAGGATCGCTGAGCGTAGCCCCACCTCGAGGAGCCGCTCGGCCAGGGCCGCCGCGGTTTCGGACTTGCCCGAGCCAGACTCGCCGGCGACGGTGACAAGAAAGCGACCTGGCTTTGCCTGCGCCTTCGCCTCCATCGCCGCCACGATCACGGCCGCAGCCCGGTGGTGGTGCTCCTCGATGACGATGACGTCGCCCTTCACAATTCCTCCAGAAGACTGAACCCTGGTGCCGACCAGCGCTCCGGTCGCCGCATCGCGAGCTGAGCCGCCGTCTACCGTCGTCGTGCGCTTCTACCCGCTCGATCGGTGGGGCTTGTCACTGCTAGGCTCCCTTGGGGCCGACGAAGGCGCTCCTCATCCCTTGACCGATCCCTGTAGAAGCGCGGTAATGACCTGGCGCTGGAACGCGACAAAGACGATAAGGGTAGGCAGGAGGATGAGCAGCGAGCCCGCGCAAAGCAAAGGGATGTCGGTCGCGTAGTGGCCCTGGAAAGCTCCCAGGGCGCCGGCTGCCGTCCGCTGGTTCGGGTCCTCCACGAGGACCAGCGCGAGCGGGAACTGGTTCCACGTCCACACCGTCATGAGGATCCCGAGCGACACGATCGGGGGCCGAGCCAGCGGGACATGGATCTTCCAGAAGAGGTCCCACGTGCCGGCCCCGTCGACCCGGGCCGCCTCGCTGATCTCGGGCGGCATGGTGACGAAGTGCGCTCGCATCCAGTACACCGCGAAGGGCATATAGAGAGCGATCAGTGGCAGCGTGATCGCCAGGCGGCCGTTCAGGATCCCCATCTGGCGCTCGAGGAAGTAGAGCGGCGTCACGATTCCCTCGTACGGGAGGGTCAGCCCGAACACGAAGAGAAGGAGCAGCAGGGAAGCGCCCGGGATCCGCAACAGCCCGATGGCGAACCCGGCCATAGTCGAGATCACGAGTGAGATAGGCACCGTCAGGACCACGATGAAGACGCTCGAGTACAGGAGCGTGGACATGTGTGCCACGTTGAATGCGTCGACAAAGTTGCTCCACTGAGGATCTGAAGGCCAGGAGAGCCCCTGAGGGACGGACCCGGAAGGGGCGAGCGCGGTCGTGAACATGCTGAGAAACGGCAAGATCGTGACGGCCATGAGCACGATGAGCAGGAGCCTGCCGGTGTAGAGCTCGCGGCGGTCGACTCTCATTCGCCTTTCTCCCGGCTCAGGTACTGGATCGGAAGGATGAGGACCAGGATGAGGACGATCAGCACCACGGCGAGCGCCGACGCGACGCCCACAGCGCGTGCCTGGAAAGCAAGCACATAGATGTCGAGTCCCGGGACCATCGTCGCCAGCCCCGGTCCGCCGCCCGTGGTGACGTAGACGATGTCGAAGCTCCTCAACGCCAAGATGACCGTGACGGTGACGCACACACCGATCTCCTGCCGGAGGCCCGGGACAGTGATCGCCCGGAACTCCTGGATGGCCCCGGCGCCGTCGATCCTCGCGGCCTCATACAGTGCGGGATCGATCTTCGTCATGCCCGTCAGAAGCAGGACCGTGCAGAGTCCGAGCAGCACCCAGGTACCGATCAACCCGACCGCAGGCAGGGCCGTATCGAAATCGCCCAGCCATGCCCGAGTGACGCCCTCGAGCCCAATGGCGGTCAGAAGCTGGTTGACGACGCCCGTAAGCGAGAGCACCACGCTCCACACGATGCCGGCGGCTACGAGCGGGATGACTTGTGGCAGGAACAGGACCGTCCGGGCGACGTTGCCCAGTCCGCCGGTGGCGCTCCTCCGGATCACAGAGGCTACTACGAGCCCGAGACTGACCGGGATGAGGCTGAAGAAGAAGATGAGCCGGAAGCCATTGAAGATCGTGTTGAGCAGGTCCGGATCCGTGAGCACGTTCTCGTAGTTGGACAGACCGACCCACACGGGGACGTTGAAGCCGTCCCACCGGTATAGCGAGTACTGCACCGTAAGGGCGAGCGGAAGCAGGACGAACACAGCGTATATCGCAACGGCGGGCAGCACGAATAGAAAGCCGAGCAGGGTTTCCCGGCGGACCTTCCTGCTCCTGGAGGTCCGCCGGGCCCGCCGCTGACGGTCGGTCTGAGCAGCCGATCGGTCGATCATGGTCTCAGACGTCGATCTGGTCAGCGGCATGCACTACTGGGCGAGTTCCTTCACGTACTCAGCCTGGACCGCCTTGAGCAGGCCGTCGGCCGTCTGCTTGCCTCCGACCATCTTCTGGAGCTCGGGCGTCCAGCCCTGGGCGAAGATGGAGCCGGTCGCGTTCGCGATGAAGTCCATGCCGCCGCTGTCCTTGGCGACCTGGGCCCCGCCTGCGAGCGTGTCATTGGTCACGGAACCGGCGGCAGCCGGTGGAACCGGAAGGTCGGAGGGACCGCCGGGGTTGGAGCCGCCGATAGCCACGTTGATCTGGCGCGCGGTGGCATTCGTAGCCACCCAGTTGAGGAAGAAGGCTGCGCAGTCGGCGTTCTTGGCCTTGGTTGCGATGCCATAGGTGAGCGGCGCAGACATGGCGGCGAGCTTACCGCCAGCCGTGGCGGACGGGAATGCGAAGAACCCGACGTTACCCGGCTGGTCCTTGTCGTACACGGCGTTCTGCCAGTCGCCGTTGAACATGAACACGCCTTCGCCTTTGCCGAAGCGGCTGTTGGCGGCCGTGTACTCGATCGCGTTGACGTCCTTGGGGAAGTAGCCTGCCTTGACCCACTGCTCGAGATGCTGGGCCGCCGTCAGGTTGTTCGGGGTGTCGATCGTCGCACCCTTCGCCTGGAAGATCCAGTCGTTGATCGGCTGGGTCGGGCCGTACGCCGCCATGAGATTCTGGAGCGGGAATGCAAGTCCGCCGCCGCTGGCGGAGGCGTTCCAAGCCATGATCGGCTGGAGTCCGGCCGTCTTGGCCTTGGCCAGCAGGGCCTCGAAGTCGGCCACGGTCGCCGGCGGCGTGGTCATGCCGATCTGGGTGGCGAGTTTCTTGTTGTAGAAGACGCCGGTCATGCTGTAGTTCAAGCCAGCGGCGTACAGGGAGCCGGAGCCGCGGGTGCCGTCCGCAGCAACCCGGTTCTGGAGAAGCTGTGAGGCGGGCCACTTGTCCCACCCGAACGCGGTCACATAGCCATCCAGGTTCTTAAGGAGCCCGTCCTTCACGAGCGACACCATCGTCGGGAGGCGGATGATATCCGGCGGGGTGTCCGAGGCCAGCAGCCGCGGCGTCGCGTTCGTAAGGTTGGTGAACTGGTCCTGGCTGATCTTCCAGGTTACGTTGGGGAATTGCTTGGTGAACTCCTCGGAGAGCTTGAAGGGGATGTCAAATCCAGTCTCGAAGTAGGCGTTGAGCTCGACTGGGGCAGTCCCGCAGGTGATCGGAGCGGCCGTGGGTGACGGCGCTGCGGTCGCTTCGGTCGTTGCCGCGGGGGTTGGGGTTGCCGGTGGCGGAGTCGGGGTCGAGCCCGACCCGCTGCACGCGGTGGCGATGAGGGCAAGGACCGCGAGTCCTCCCAGAGCCCTCCGAGAACGGCTAAAGGCTAGCAACACTGTTCGTCTCCTCCTTGGGCATTTTGATCCAAGACGATTGGCCGTGTTCGTCAACCCCTAGGCAGGCCCTCCCTCGCTTGCGCCGATGTCGCGCGGACTACAAGGTCAGGTGGCAAATCAATGTGAGGGGGAACCTCCGAGCGTTGGCCAATCTCCTTGAGCAGCAACTCCGCGCCGAGGCGTCCGGACTCGAACAGACGCTGGCGGACTGTGGTCAGGCCTACGTAGTCGGCGGCTTCGATGTCGTCGTAGCCGACTATCGAGAGATCTCCGGGAACGTCGAGCCCGACTTCGTGCGCGGCCGCGATTACGCCGAGGGCCTGGGTATCGCTGGCCGCGAAGATGGCCGTTGGAGGTCTTGGTCCTGACAGAAGGCGGACTGCCAGCTCGCGGGCTTCGTAGCGGCTGTGAGCGCCGAGCGCTACCAAGTCCGATCGAGGTGCGAGACCGGCGATGGTGAGGGCTCGCTCGTAACCAGCGAATCGGTCGTGACTGGAGGTAAAGCCGAACGGATTCTCGAACTCGTCGCCGATGTATCCAATCTCGTGGTGCCCCAGCTCGACGAGGTGCCGAACGGCGAGCTCGCCGCCTGCGACGTCGTCTCCCACTACCCGAGGGAGGACGTCAAGCGATGGGGAGTGGACATCGACAACCACCACCGGAACTGCCGCGGACGCGAGCCGCGCCACGTCTTCAGGTCGCGGGGGCAACGAGATGAGCAGCACGCCGTCGGTCCGTTGGGCCAGAGGAAGGCTTCGTAGGTACTGATCGCGCTTCTCGATGGTCTCAACGTTGTAGATGACGAGGTCGAACTCGCTGTCGCTGAGCACAGCGTCCACCCCGCGGATCCGCTCAACAGCCTGCGGGCGGGTCAGGAACGAGGTGATGACAGTGACGGTCAGCGTCCGGCCGAGGCTGAGACGCCGGGCCGAGATGCTTGGGGTGAACCGCAGCTCGTCCATGACCTGCAGAACCCGCTTGCGGGTTGCCTCGGCGACTAGCTCGCTGCCGTTGAGTGCCCGTGACGCGGTGGCGATGCTCACACCCGCGCGGCGGGCGACGTCGCGGATTGTGACCGTCTTGGTCATCCAGAGCCCCAATGTAACCGGTTACATGGAACCGCTTACAAGAGCATATCAGTGTTGTCAACGGCGACGGTTCAGAGGCGATGATCAGAACCCGCTGGTCTCGGCCGGGCAGCTGAACGCGGTCAGCTCGACCCAGATTCTCGACCCAGATTGCGGACGGCGGCGCGAGTGCGGTGAAACGGCCCATGAGCAGCGAACCGTTCGAGCCGGGCGGTTCG
Source organism: Candidatus Limnocylindrales bacterium (assembly GCA_049520815.1). Lineage (GTDB taxonomy): Bacteria > Chloroflexota > Limnocylindria > Limnocylindrales > CSP1-4 > Fen-1039. The sequence continues at coordinate 9,831 of JBEKPL010000047.1, read as the reverse complement.
CCGTCTGTCGGGCGAGGACCACCATCTCCCCGTCGGCACGTCCGCACTACGTCAGCCCGTTCCCGAGATGGCCAGAAGCCGGCCAACGGCCGGGGTCCTTCTATCGACGGCGACGCGTTCGATCAGGTGGGGACGGCGATTACGCTCGTGGGCGCTGTGATCTTGTTGGACGGGTCGTTGATCTTGTCGATGTCGAACGAGAAGCTGAAGCTGGCGGCCTGCGCGTTGGCCTCACCCGGGAACCCGTAGACGCCGCTGACCGGGTAGTTCCCGTCCCTTGCAACCCACAGATCGGCCTGGAAACCGGAGGAGACGCCGGTCAGGCCCTGGTAGAGGCCCGACAGGGAAGAGTCGCCCCTGTAGTGGACGCACTGGACGCCGTTCTTCGATTCCTCGCCGGCCACCTTGAAGCCGTTCCGGTGGGCGTCGAACCAGGTTGCGTAGCTCTGGGACGGCAGCGTGGCCGACAGGACGGTTTCGTCGGCGTCGAAGACGATCCAGTCGATGCCGTCGAGCGACGTCCACTCCTGGGCCCCGATCTGGATGTACCAGATGTCGGAGCTGGTCACGATGATGGCTCTGGTGGGCTTGTTGATGACGACGCCGGAGCTGGTGGACGACCCGCTGTTGCCCGGCGACGCCTGGGTACCGGACGACGAGCCGGCGATCGTCCAGGTGAACCGGTAGCTCGTCAGCCGGTCCAGGTTGGAGTACAGGCCGTAGGTGAGAGAAGTGCCGCCACCGTCACCACCACCGCCGCTGCCGCCGGGCGAGACGACTGGCTTCGATGTAGGCGACGCGCCGCCGCAGGCCCCGACAACGAGGGCGAGCGCCAACCCCAGTGCAGCCAGTCCGCGCCCAGGACCGATGGTGGCCATCGGCGATCCTCCGCTCCAAGCGACGCCGGCCGGACCGGAGATGCGTTCCGGCCGACGGTCGAACTCTACCGGGCCGCGCAGATAGCGGCTACTCGGCGGCAGCTTCGCGGAGATGTCGCGCCTCGCGCGCCCGCGACCCGTCGAGCCATCTGTCGCTTGACGGCTTACGCAGGGACCAGGCATGATTCACCGATGAACTCGCGATCTTTCGCCTGCTCCTGTCCACGGCGGCCCCGCCGTAGGAGGTAGCCGGCTGCTTCGCGCTCCCAGTCGGGAGCCCGCCGAGTCGCTCCAGGGGCCGCGGTCCTAGCCAGGAACCGCGGCTTTTTGTTACCTCCACGGACACGCCGCTTCCCTCACTACGCGCGTGGTGTCGTGCGCCTCCCTTCTGCCCTGAAACCGGAGCCGCCGAGACCGCCCCCTGGCGCTCCTCCGTGCAGATACCCCGAGGCACTCATGACTCTCCCTCTCAGATCGGTCAAATCGACCAAGGCCCATAGAACGGGGTCGGACCCGCTGGACGGGCTGGCGTCGCGCCTTCACAACGTCCTCGCCCAGGATCGCGGCACGCACCTTGCCAAGGCACGGGTTGCAGCCTGGATCCGGGTCCTTCTGGACACGCTCTTCCCCCAGACCGCCGAGCAAACCTACGCCACCGCGAGCGAGGTTCGCGACGCCCTCGACGCATCGGCAGCCGAGCTGCGGGCGCTGCTGCGGCCCCTCGAGGGCGAGATCGACGACCCGGCCGCGGTCGCCGCCGCCTTCTTCCAGTCACTCCCCGAGATCCACCGTCAGCTGCTGATCGATGCCGCTGCCATCGAGCGCGGCGACCCTGCGGCGGAGAGCGTCGAAGAGGTGATCCTGGCCTACCCGGGGTTCCTCGCCATCGCGGTCCACCGCGTCGCCCACCGCCTCAGCGAGCTGGGCGTGCCCCTCCTACCGCGCGTGCTCTCCGAATGGGCTCACGAGCGGACCGGCATCGACATCCACCCCGGCGCGACACTCGGCCACCCGGTCGTCATCGACCACGGCACGGGCATCGTCATCGGCGAGACTGCCGTCCTCGGCAACAACGTGAAGCTCTACCAGGGCGTCACCCTCGGCGCCCTTTCGGTCGCCAAGTCCCTGGCATCGACGAAGCGCCACCCGACTATCGAGAGCGATGTCGTCATCTACGCCAACGCGACGATCCTCGGCGGCGACACGGTCATCGGTGAGGGCAGCCTCATCGGCGGCAACACCTGGATTACCTCCAGCGTGCCACCCAATTCGATCGTCTATCAGCGCAGCGAGATCCACGTCCGGCAGGGTCGGGCGGACTTCGAAGCGCCCGACTTCGTCATCTAGCAACTTCCAGTCCAGCCGACACCGGTCCTGGCGATCGGCCGGCGCGTCCCACCCCGGAGGAGATTCTCGTGGCAAAGGCCAACAACATCCTGGAAACCATCGGCAACACACCCGAGCTGCGCATCAACAAGCTCTTCGACCCGCGGGTCGAGGTCTGGGCCAAGCTCGAGCGGCAGAACCCGGGCGGCTCGATCAAGGACCGCATCGCCCTCTCGATGGTCGAGGACGCCGAAAAGCGCGGCGTCCTGCGGCCCGGCAGTGTCATCGTCGAGCCAACGTCCGGAAACACGGGCGTGGGGCTGGCGCTCGTTGCCGCCGTCAAGGGCTACAAGCTGATCCTCGTCATGCCCGAATCCTTCTCGGTCGAGCGGCGCAAGCTGATGGCCGCGTACGGCGCCACGTTCGAGCTGACGCCGCGCGAGCTGGGCATGAAGGGCGCCATCGCCAAGGCCCGCGAGCTCGTGGCCAGCACGCCCAACGCCTGGCTGCCGATGCAGTTCGACAACCCGGCGAACCTGGAGGTCCACAAGCGGACCACGGCGGAGGAGGTTGCCCGGGACTTCCCCGAGGGCCTGGACTACGTCTTCGCCGGCGTCGGCACGGGTGGGCACGTCACGGCCATCGGCGAGGTTCTGCGGCCGCGCTGGCCCAAGCTGCAGGTCTTTGCCGTGGAGCCCGAGCTCTCGCCAGTGCTCAGCGGCGGCACGCCGGGCCCGCACCCCATCCAGGGGATCGGCGCCGGGTTCGTCCCCGGCAACTACCACGCCGACGCCGTGACGGGCGTCGTCCAGGTTTCGGCGCCGGACGCCTTTGCCTATGCCGTGCGTGCGGCTCGAGAGGAAGGGCTGTTCGTCGGCGTCTCGTCCGGCGCGGTCTTCGCGGCCGTCGCGAAGAAGCTGCCCGAGATCAAGGACGGTGCCCGCATCCTGGCCTTCACCTACGACACGGGAGAGCGGTACCTCTCGGTCCCCGGGCTGTTCGATGTGGAGCCGGAGGCAGCGGCGGTCGGCTGACCGGGGGCCTCGCCGGGGAGAGTGGAGCGGCCGCTTGAGAGAGCGGCCGTTTCGCGTTGCGCGATGTCCGCCTGAGCGGCCGTATCGCGCCGCCCCGGCGCCCCGCGCTGCTCATAGATAACCGCGCACGGCAAGGTTTACTGGTTTACTCAGGGCCCTCGGACCCGGCCACTTGGGCCGCTGCGACACTCGTGCGGCGGCACGCCGCGGCGTATTCCTTTGGGCATCAGGCCCGGCTCGGGCCGACCGAATGAGCGTCCCACTGGAACCGCAGTGCGCGCAACGCTTGCCGGTCGCTTGGACGTAATCGTCGTGGTCTGGGTCCTGGCCCTCGCCGTCGGCTGGTCCTTCTACGCCCTGTCTCGCGCCCAGCTGACCGACGCTCAGTGGTCGTCGGCTCCCCAGTCGGGCCCGGTATGGGTCGTGACGGGTCAGGACGCGTCTCACTGACCCAGCGGCTCCAGGCCTCGCCGGAGCGTTGCCGCTCGCCCTCAGGCGACTGAGGCCCGAGCCGGCGGGCGTTCGGCCAACCCTCGCAGGATGATCTCGGCCGTGGTCTCGTAGCCGATCCGGCCTGTGTTGACTATCAGGTCGTACTCATCCGGATCGCACCAGTCGTGCCCGTAGAGCTGGTGGATGTAGGCGGCCCGATTCGAGTCGGTCTCGTGCATCTTGCGACCGGCCTCGGCCTCGGCCAGGCCGAGGCGATCCATCAGGGTCCGGGTCCGGACCGACTCCGGTGCGCGCAGGAAGACCCGGAAGACGGCCGGGTTGTCGCGCAGCACGAAGCCGCCGCCGCGGCCGACGATGACGACGTTCCCGCCCGCGGCCGCCTCCCGGATCACCTGCTCGGTGAGCGCGATGATGTCCTTGCGCGGATCGAAGAACGGGTCCGGATAGGGCGGCGTCCAGCCCGCGCCCATCCCGGGCTCGAGGGTCGAGAACGACCGGACGAGGCGCTCGAGAAAGGTTCGCGGTCGTTCCTCCTGATCCTCGACGTCACTCGGGCTCAGGGCGAGCCGGGCCGCGACATCCTGGATGAGCTTCTTGTCGAGGACCTCGGCTCCGAGCCGGGCCGCGACGATTGCTGCCACACTCGAGCCACCTGCGCCGTACTGGCGAGAGATGGTGACGATGGGCATGTCGCGCTCCTTCGCATGCTCGCGCCGGTTCCTCCGGCGGCCGTTCGGTTCGGAATTCCGGCCTGCAGACTCACAATCTAAGGCGCCGATCCACCGGACGCCAGGGTCGTCGGGACCGACGTTCCACGACATGAGCCCGGGGTTCGGTCACCTAGTCTCGAGCGGCCAGCGCTCCGTGCAGTTCAAGGGCGTGGTCGCGCAGCCAGCGCCGCCAGCGGCGATGATCCGGCCGCCGGCTGGCGACGATCTCCCAGAAGCCCGGCCCGTGCCCGAAGATCCGAAGATGCGCCAGCTCGTGGACGACGACCGTCTCCAGCGCCTCCGGCGGCGCGAGGATCAGACGCCACGAGAAGGACAGGCGCCTCGCTCGTGAGCAGCTCCCCCAGCGAGTGCGTCCGTCCCGAACGGTCACGGCCGCCGGCGATACGCCCAGAGGCCCGGCATGGCGATCGATCTCGCGCTGGATCGCGGATCTGGCTCGGACCCGGAGCCAGGCCTCCAGGATCGATGCCAGCTCCCGGCGTTCGCCCGCTCCAACCCGGACGACCAGCTCGTCGCCCTCGTCCGCGCCCTCACGGCTGATGATCGTGCGTTGCCGTCCTGTCCCGCCGGTCACGACCCGCAGGCGGTGCGCCTCTCCGCGGAACCGGAAGAGACCGCCATCGCCGAGCGGTCCGAGCTCCGCCAGCTGCTCGTTCTGGCGGGCCTGTCGCTCCAGGTGCCGCCTCAGCCAGGGCTCGCGCTCGGCCACGAACGACTGGGCGAGGCGCTCGGCCTCGCCTCTGGTGCGAGCCGCTCGCGCGGGGACGGTGACGATGGCGACGTGCCGGGGATCGACTGTCAGACGAAGGTGGCGGGCTCGCACCGATCGCCGGATCGTGAGCTCGAGGGGGCCTCCGGCGAGCCGGAGAGGGGCGCGCCACTCGGTCGTCGTCGTCGCCATTGCGGCAAGGGTAACGCGAGGCGGCAGGCCGAGACGCCGGACCCGGGACGTGCGAAGGCTATGGGGCAGGGGCGAGCCGCCGCGACGGCGTCGATCGCCGCCGCGGTCGCCCCAAGCCACGTGCGCGCGGGGAGGCCCGGTTGCTGTAACATTCGCGGTCGCGTGGGGCTATAGCTCAGCTGGGAGAGCGCCTGCATGGCATGCAGGAGGTCCAGGGTTCGAGTCCCTGTAGCTCCACCAACCCCCACTGATCCCGGACCGCGGCCGATGCTGCCCTGCACTCGGCGGCACCATCGCGCTCAGTCGATCCTGCGATAAGCCGCGGTCGAGGGTGGCCGGACAGACTCCGACCATGGATGACCTGCGGCTCGGGGCGGTCGTAAGGGCGGTCCGGATGCGTCGAGGCTTGCGGCAGCAGGACCTGGCGAAGCTTGCCGGCGTGGCCCACGCCACGGTATCGCTCGTCGAGCGAGGTCACTGCCGGACCCTGTCGCTCGAGACGATCAGGCGGATCGGGGCGGCCATCGACATTCGGGTCGAGCTACTGGGTCGGTGGCGAGGCGGAGACGTGGATCGGCTGCTGAGCCAGCGGCACTCGGCGCTGGCCGAGAGCTTCGCTTCCTTCCTGGCGTCTCACGCCGGCTGGGTGGTCGAGCCCGAGGTGTCGTTTGCCATCTACGGCGAGCGCGGCGTCATCGACCAGCTCGGCTGGAACGCGGCAACCGGCCATCTGCTGGTCATCGAGCTGAAGACCGCCTTCATTGACATCAACGAGATGCTCGGAACGCTGGATCGCAAGCAGCGTCTGATTCGGTCGATCGCCGCGGAGCGTGGTTGGCATCCCAGCCGCGTGAGCGTGTGGCTGATCGTGTCCGATACGCGCACCAACCGCCGCCACGCTGTCGAACACGCCACTCTGCTCCGCAGCAGGTTCCGGCTGGATGGGCGACAGCTCCGCAGCTTCCTGCGAAACCCGTTCGAAGCCACCACCGGCATCGCATTCTGGACAGATTCCAACCCGGGTAGCACAAAGCAGAGGACCCGGGTTCGCTCAGCGCGGGGCTAGGCCGTCCGGCGGAGCCCAAAGCCCGCTCTGAGCGTGAGAGTGGCCCCGGGTCGGGGTCGGACGCTCCCACGAGACCGCGATTCGTGCGTCTGACCTGGACTCGCGCTACCCGGGTTAGCAGATGGCGGGCGCGTGGGGCGCGTGGGGCGCGGGCGGTCCATTGGGCCGAGCCGCGGGCGGGCTGCGAGCCGAGCCATGGACGGCCTGCGAGTCAGACCCCGGGCCGCGTTGACAGCCGCTCCAGTTGCCCCTTGCGGACGACCCATCTCCGTGGCACCTTCATCGAGGGAGGCGTCGGCTCGTCGGCTGACGCGAGCGGGAAGAAGGAGAGCCGAGAGATGCGGGGCCATCGCTGCCTGATCGCGACACTCGTCGCATTCGCGGTGTCCACAGCCGGCTGCACCGGCTCGGGCGCCACGCCACTGCCGTCTGCACCACCCGGCGCCACCCCGACCCTGACCGCCGGCCCGACAACCGGCGCAACGGTCGGCGCGACGATCGGGCCGTCCGGAACTCCAAAGGGGACCGCCACTGCCGGGCCGACCGCGCCGCCGTCCTCGTCTCTGTCGGGACCGGTCGTGGCCTGGGGCGGCCATTGCTGCGGCCAGACGACCGTGCCGTCCGGTCTAGCGGGCGTCAAGGCTATCGCCGCCGGGGACTTCCACAGCCTCGCCCTCAAGAACGATGGGACGGTCGTGGCCTGGGGTGACAACAAGCTCGGCCAGACGACCGTGCCGGCCGGTCTGACGGGCGTCGTCGCGATTGCCACGGGCTACAACCACAACCTCGCCCTGAAGGGCGATGGGACCGTCGTCGCCTGGGGCGACAATGAGTACGGCAAGGCCAGCGTGCCGGCCGGTCTCACGGGCGTCGTCGCCATCGCCGCGGGCTACGACTTCAGCCTGGCGCTCAAGGGCGACGGGACCGTCGCGGCCTGGGGCAACGACTGGAGCACTCAGGTGAGCGGATCAACTCGCCTGTCGGGCGTCACCGCCATAGCCGCAGGAGGCACGTTCGGTCTCGCGCTCAAGGGCAACGGGACCGTCGTGGCCTGGGGTTACCCCACGACCGGCGCGACGAAGGTACCGGGCAGGCTGGCCGCGGTGGCAATCGACGCCGGAGGCGGATCCGCCCTGGCTCTCCAGGGGGACGGGACCGTCGTAGCCTGGGGGACCGTCAACTGCGGTCAGGCCATGCCGGCCGGATTGTCGGGAATCAAGGCGATCTCAGCCGGAGACAACTTCAGCCTCGCGCTCAAGGGCGACGGGACGGTCGTGGCCTGGGGCTGCATCAGCGAGGGGCTTACGCCGCCGGCCGGTCTTCCGGGCCTCGTCGCGATCTCCGCCGGTGGCGAACACGCGCTCGCCATGACGGCCATCCCCTGAGCTGGCTCCGCTCCGAGCCTCGGTTCTAGGCTCCGACCAAGCGCGCTCGGCTACACTGGACCCTCGTTCGAGCGTGCCACGCCGGGAGCGTCGCTACGCCCGGGCCCGCCAGCGAGAGGTCGTCCGTGTCGGCAGCAGAACACATCCGCATCGATCGCTATGAGCCCGCGGCCATCGAGCCGCACTGGCAGAGGCGCTGGGCGGAGCTCGGCCTCTACGACACGGACCTCGCCGACGACTCGAGGCCCAAGTACTACCTGCTGACGATGTACCCGTATACGTCGGGCAACATCCACATCGGGCACTGGTATGCGAAGACGCCGACCGACGCGATGGCGCGCTTCCATCGCATGCATGGCGAGAACGTCTTCTTCCCGATCGGCTTCGACGCATTCGGGCTGCCGGCCGAGAACGCCGCGATCCAGAACAAGGTCCACCCCCGCGCCTGGACGATGTCGAACATCGACAACATGCGGCGTCAGCTGAGATTGATGGGCGCCACCTTCGACTGGAAGAGTGAGGTCGTCACCTGCGACCCCGAGTACTACCGCTGGAACCAGTGGATCTTCCTGCGCTTCCTCGAAGCGGGCCTGACCTACCGGGCCAGCTCGCCGGTGGACTGGTGCCCCAACGACGGGACACTGGCGCGCGAGCAGGTGGAGGGTGCCGATCGCCACTGCTGGCGCTGCGGCGCACGCGTCGAGAAGCGCGAACTCGAGCAGTGGTACCTGCGCACGACGAAGTACGCCGACGAGCTGCTCGACTTCACCGGCCTCGAATGGCCCGAGCCCATCCGCATCATGCAGACCAACTGGATCGGCCGATCGGAGGGGGCCGAGGTGGTCTTCACGACGGCCCGGGACGGCTCCCAGCCCGGCGGCGACGAGCTGCGCGTCTTCACGACTCGGCCCGACACCCTCTACGGCGCGACGTTCATGGTCCTGGCGCCCGAACACCAGCTCGTCTCCAAGCTGACCCATCCGGAGCAGGCGGCCGAGGTGGCGGCGTACGTCGAGGCTGCCGGTCGCGAGACCGAGATCGAGCGGATGTCGACCGAGCGCGAGAAGACCGGCGTCTTCACCGGCTCATACGCAATCAACCCCGTCAACGACGAGCGCATACCCATCTGGATCGCCGACTACGTCCTGGCCGGCTACGGCACGGGCGCCATCATGGCCGTCCCCGCCCACGACGAGCGCGACTTCGCCTTCGCCCGGAAGTTCGGCCTCCCGATCAGGCGCGTGATCGCCGGACCGGAGGTCTCGTACAGGGCGGCGAAGGCGCCGGTGGAGGCGGCCTACATCTCGCACGGAAGCAAGGACCGGATGGTGAACTCCGGGCCGCATTCTGGGCTGTCCGCACGCGAGGGCTTCACATCGATCGTGGCCACCCTGGAGAACCTGGGCCGGGGCAAGGCCGCGGTCAACTACCGGCTGCGCGACTGGCTGATCAGCCGGCAACGGTATTGGGGCACGCCCATCCCGGTGGTCTACTGCGAGACGGACGGCATCGTGCCCGTGCCGGACGACCAGCTGCCGGTCCGGCTGCCGGAGTCGGTCGACTACGCCGGCCGCGGCGACAACCCGCTCAAGTCGGACGAGTCGTTCGTGAACACCACGTGCCCCAGGTGCGGCGGCCCGGCCCGGCGCGAGACGGACACGATGGACACCTTCATCGACTCGAGCTGGTACTGGTTCCGCTACCTCTCGCCGGCCGATTCGAGCGGTCCGGTGGACCGCCGGATCGAGGCCCGCTGGTGCCCGGTCGACCAGTACACCGGCGGTGCCGAGCACGCCGTGATGCACCTGCTCTACGCCCGCTTCTTCACCAAGGCGATGGCGGACGTGGGCCTTGTCCACGAACGCGAGCCGTTCAAGCGGCTCTTCAACCAGGGCCAGATCCTGGGCGCCGACGGCGAGCGCATGAGCAAGAGCCGCGGCAACGTCGAGGACCCCGACAAGCTGGTGGCGCACTACGGCGCAGACACGGTCCGGCTCTTCCTTATGTTCATGGGGCCGTGGGATCAGGGCGGGCCGTGGAGTCCCACCGGCATCGGC
>JBEKPL010000046.1:0-21117 GCA_049520815.1 Candidatus Limnocylindrales bacterium | reverse complement strand
CGGCTCCGCCCGAGACCGAAGCCTGCCAGACGTCCCGCAAGGCGGCCCAGCTGCCAAGGTCGCTCCAGCCCACATCCATGGGCACCACGGCGACGGCGCCCTCCAGAGACGCCGGCTCCATGACCGCGTAGTCGATGGACGTGGCCCGGATGGACGGATAGGCTGCGTCGAGGTCGGCCAACTCACCGGCCTGGCAGATGGCCCGGATCGGGCCGACTATCTTGGGCGCGTGGCGCGCCAGGCGGTCTCGAATCGTGCCGCGGGTCCAGGCGAAGATGCCCGCGTTCCAGCTGGCCAGGCCCGTGGCAAGGAGCTCGGCCGCAAGTTCGGCCGTTGGCTTCTCGACGAACCGTTCCACGGCGAAAGTCGGGCGACCGGCCACTTCCCGGGCCGGCGGCCGCGCCAGCACGTAACCGTAGCCGGTCTCGGGCCGGTCCGGAGTCACGCCCAGAGTTACCAGCGAGCCGCCCCGCGCCACTTCCGCTGCCGCGGCAAGGGCGTCGCGGAAGCCCGCCTCGTCGGCGACGTGAGCGTCCGCCGGCAGCACGAGCATGACCTCGTCGTCGGGCCGGGTGATCGCCTCAGCGGCCAGGGCCGCGGCCGCGGCGGTGTTGCGACCCATCGGCTCAGCGATCAGATTGGCCGCCGGGAGAGCGGGCAGCTGCTCCGCCACGAGCCCCATGTGGCGCCGCTCGGCGACGACGTAGACGTCCTCCGGCGCGACGAGCGGCGCCAGCCGTGCGACGGTGCGCTGGATCAGAGTCTCATCGCCGAGCAGCTGCAGAAACGGCTTGGGGCATTCGGGCCGGCTCAACGGCCAGAGTCGCGTGCCGCTTCCACCCGCGAGGACGACGGCGTACACGAAGGCTCAGTGCCCTGCCGCTGCCGGCAGGGACAGGCCGCACTCGTCGGCCAGGGCGGCTGCCTTGTTTGTCCGCTCCCACGGGAAGTCGTGATCCATCCGGCCGAAGTGCCCGTAGGCCGCGGTCGGCTGGTAGATCGGCCGCCGCAGGTCCAGGGCTTCGATGATCCGCGACGGGCGCAGATCGAAGTGCTTCCCGATGGCCGCCAGGATCTTCTCGTCCGGCACCTTCTCGGTGCCGTACGTCTCGATCGAGACCGACACCGGGTGGGCGACGCCGATCGTGTAGGCGAGCTCGATTTCGAAGCGGTCTGCCAGGCCGGCGGCCACGACGTTCTTGGCGACCCAGCGGGCGGCGTAGCTGGCCGAGCGGTCGACCTTCGTCGGGTCCTTGCCGGAGAAGGCGCCGCCACCATGGCGAGCCATGCCGCCGTAGGTGTCGACGATGATCTTGCGCCCGGTCAGGCCCGCGTCGCCCATCGGACCGCCGATGACGAACCGGCCCGTAGCGTTCACGTGCATGACCGGATCCTTGACCCGCAGCTCGGCCGGGATGATCGGCATGATCACCGACTCGATGATGTCGGAGCGGAGCTTCTCCATCCGGGCATCGGGATCGTGCTGGGCCGCGACGACCACGTTGGTCACTCGCTTGGGGACGCCGCGACCGTACTCGACGGTGACCTGCGTCTTGCCGTCGGGTCGGAGGTACGGCAGCTGGCCGCTCTTGCGGACCTCGGCCAGCCGTCTGGCGAGACGGTGGGCCAGGGCGATCGGCAGTGGCATCAGCTCGGGCGTCTCGCGACACGCAAAGCCGATCATCATGCCCTGGTCGCCCGCGCCCAGCTCGTGCTTGGCAGCCGGGGAGGTCCCGTCGCCGCGCGTCTCGAGGGCATCGTCGACGCCCATTGCGATATCCGGTGACTGCTCTTTGACGCTGACGAGCGTGCCACAGGTCTCGTAGTCGAAGCCGTAGTCGGCGTTGGTGTAGCCGATGTCCCTGACCGTATCGCGCACTACCGCCTGGAAGTCCACGTATGTGGACGTGCTTATCTCGCCGAGTACGAGGACGAGGCCGGTTGTGGTGGCCGTCTCACATGCGACTCGAGCGTCTGGGTCCTCGGCAATGATGGCGTCCAGGATCGCGTCCGAGATCTGGTCGCACATCTTGTCCGGGTGCCCCTCCGTCACCGACTCGGACGTGAACAGGTATTGCGGGTCGTCGAGAATACTGGTCATCGTTCTCCCAGGGCGCCCCATCAGGCCGCAGGCGCGAGCGGGCGGTCAAACTCCAGCCCGAAGGTTAGCACGCACGCGCCTCCGGGCCCGAGCGAACGGCCGACCCCGGCGGAGAGACCGCGCCACCCAGAGGCCCAGACCCGCTCACCTGCGGGTTCAGACAGCGCGAAGGCCGCCTTCGACTGGACCGATCCGGCGGCTGTTCGGTCCGAAGGTCCCGATATCGCAGGCCATCGGTCGAGCCCGTTCGCACCGTATTGCCCGCTCGATACATGCCCGCGCGAGCTATCGCAGAGATATCTTGGTGATAGCATGGCCGCCATAGCCGAAAGGAGGCTTCTCTCACATGATCAAGGAAAGGCCGGCATTCGTTCTGCGAGGCTGGCCAACTCTGTTCGCCCTGATCGTCGTGTCCGTAGCGTGGACCGTCGGTTTCGTCGCGCTGGCAGTACTGAATCCCACGTTCATTGCGGAGCAATGGGTCCTCTTCTCCGTGGTCGTGATCGCGTACCTGCTCCACTGGATCCTGTACGCAGGCTTCACGGCCGTCGCCCCCAATGAAGCGCGAGCACTCGTGCTCGTAGGCCGATACAAGGGCACGATCAAGGATCAGGGCTTCTGGTGGGTGAACCCGTTCGCCTACCCGCGCAAGAAGATCTCGATCAAGATCCGCAACTTCGAGAGCTCGCGCCTCAAGGTGAACGATCACGACGGCAACCCGATCGAGATTGCCGCGGTCGTGGTCTGGAGGGTCGTGGAGACCGCCGAGGCCCTCTTTCAGGTCGACGACTACGAGCAGTTCCTCAAGGTCCAGACCGAGGCCGCGATTCGGAACGTCGTCACCTCGTATCCGTACGACTCCCACATCGAGGGCGAGATCTCGCTTCGCGGCAACCCTCACGAAATCGGCGAGAAGGTCATCACGGAGCTGCAAGGCCGACTGCAGCAGGCAGGCATCGAGATCATGGACGCGCGCATCAGCCACCTGGCGTATGCGCAGGAGATCGCCAACGCCATGCTCCGACGCCAGCAGGCCAATGCCGTGATCGCGGCCCGCACTCGGATCGTCGAGGGTGCCGTGAGCATGGTCGAGATGGCGCTCGAGCAGCTGAGCGCGAAGAAGATCGTCAACCTCGACGAAGAGCGCAAGGCGGCGATGGTCAGCAACCTGCTGGTCGTCCTGTGCAGCGAGCACGAGACTCAGCCGGTAGTCAACACCGGAACGCTCTATCAGGGATGAACGGCCGACTCGTGAGTCGCGGCAAGCGGCGGCCGGCACAAGCCGGCCGCTCCGCCGCGGTGATCGCCGGCCCCCCAGCAATGCTCGGAGGCTGAGATGGCCGAGCGCGTCCCGTTCCTGCTCCGCCTAGATCCCGAGATCCTCGCCGCGCTGCGCAAGTGGGCCAACGACGACCTGCGCAGCCTCAACGCCGAGGTCGAGTTCCTGCTTCGCCGGTCTCTCCGAGATGCTGGCCGTCTGCCATCCGGCGGTTCGAGCGGCCCAACACGCGAGCCCGAGCGAGCAGCCGATCCGCATCCCTAGCGAGCGGGCGGAGCGACCAACAACGCTCCGGACCGCCCCAGCTCGACCGGATCAGGTGCCGTGCTGCCAGGAGCGCATGTACTCCTCCTGCTCGGGAGTGAGCGGATCGAGAACGATGCCCATGGCCGCGAGCTTGAGCCGGGCCACCTCCACGTCGATCTCCTGGGGCACGTCATGTACGCCCTTGGCCAGGTCCTTGTGGTGGATTCGCAGCCACTCCGCCGCGAGGGCCTGGTTCGCGAAGCTCATATCCATCACCGCGGCCGGATGACCCTCGGCGGCACTGAGATTGACCAGCCTCCCCTCGGCCAGGATGTGGACTCGGCGATCTCCCAGGTCGTATTCCACGACGTTCTCGCGCACCTCGCGGATGCGCCCCCCCGCAAGCTCGCGCAGGGCCGGAATGTCGATCTCGACATCGAAGTGGCCGGAGTTGGCCATGATCGCACCGTCATGCATCGTCTTGAAGTGCTCGGCCCGGATGACGTGGATATCGCCCGTGGCGGTGATGAAGATGTCGCCCCAGGGAGCGGCGTCGCCGATGGTCATGACCAGGTTGCCGTCCATCAACGCCTCGAGAGCGCGGACCTGGTCCACCTCGACCACGGCCACCTGCGCGCCAAGCCCGCGGAAGCGGGAGGCGATCCCCTTGCCGCACCAGCCGTAGCCCGCGACAACGACGTGGCGCCCGGCGATGAGCAGGTTCGTGGCCCGCAGCACGCCGTCCAAAGTGGACTGGCCGGTCCCGTAGCGGTTGTCGAAGAGGTGCTTGGTCAGGGCCTCGTTGACGGCCACGACCGGGTAGCCGAGGGCGCCGTCGGCGGCCATGGCCTTGAGGCGGATGACGCCGGTCGTGGTCTCCTCTGTCCCGGCCAGAATCTCCCTGAGCTGGCCGCGCCGCTCCTGGTGGATGAGCGTGACCAGGTCGCAGCCGTCGTCCATCGTCATGTTGGGGCGAAGGTCGGCGGCAGCGTTGAGGTGGCGATAGTAGGTATCGCGGTCGGCACCGTGGCGGGCGAAGACGGGAATCCCGTACTCGACCACGAGCGCCGCCGCCACGTCGTCCTGCGTGGAGAGTGGATTGGACGCGCACAGAGCCACATCGGCACCGCCCGCCTTCAGGGTCCGGGCGAGATTAGCCGTCTCGGTGGTCACGTGCAGGCAGGCGGCGAGGCGCAGCCCGGCTAGCGGCTTCTCGCGCTCGAACCGCCCTCGAATCAGTCGAAGGACGGGCATTTCGCGCTCGGCCCATTCGATGCGCTGCTTTCCCTCGGCGGCCAGGGCGAGATCGGCGACGTCGTGGCCAGGCAGCCCGGAGGCGGCCGGCCCGGAGGCAGCGGGCAGTGTCGGTGTCGTCATCGAGGTCTGGACTCCCTACGAGCGAAGATGCGCCGGAACGTCCCCGTCCAGCCGCTCCAGATAGGCTCGGAGCGATGGATGAGGCGCTCCTCGAACGTCACGTGGACCTGGTAGCCGAGACGGCGGTAGGCGGCCAGCGCCGGCGGGTTGTCCGCCCGGACGTTGAGCACCACCTGGTCGCAGAACCGCAACAGATCCGCCGTCACGGCCGCCGTTACCGCGGTAGCGTAACCGCGGCCGCGAAAATCCGCGTGGGTCATCACGTTGCCGACGACCGCGAGCCTCGCCGCCGGACCGATGACGTGAGTGCCCGCAGCCGAGACAAGCCGGCCGCCGACGCGGATGCCGTAGTAGATACCGTCGGCGATGGTACTCGAAGGCAACCACGCGGCGAAGCCCAGCTGGTAGAGCCGGTTGAGCTCGCCGATCTCAATCGGCAGCAGTCTCTGAACGTCGGCCCGGAACGGTCGGAAGTGGGCCGAATCGACCCACATTCGATGCATGGCCGGGCCCGGCTCGACGCGGTAGCTGGCGGAGATGGCCGCCAGATGCTGCGGTAGAGCGGCCACCCAGGCGGCCCGCGGCTTGACTATGTCGGCCAGGATGGCCTCGATGCCGGCGTTCTCGCCCATCACGAAGAGAGGCTGAGGCGAGTAGCCGGCATATTGCAGGACCACGGCGATCGGCTTGCCATCGGCCAGCGCCACCCCCCAGCGAGTGCGGAGGAACTCGCGGTCGTCCAGATCGCACAGGGCGTAGGCGGCATACAGGCGGTCCGTCTCCAGGAATGCGCGCAGCATCGCCCGATCCGCCGTCTCGCCGACCAGGATCGTGCCCCGCTCGCGGCCGGCGATGGAGGTTGCGGTCACCGGCGCCACTCCCCATCGCCGGGGGCCCTCGAGGGAAATGCTTCGGCACCGGGGCCGGAGAGATTCACTCGACCATCCGTGGATCAGTACTGGATGACGCTCGTCGTCTTGTAGCCGGCCAGTCGCTCTCGCCCCTTGAGGAACTGCAGCTCCACCAGGAACGCCAGCCCCACGATCTGACCCTGCAGCCGCTCCACCAGCTCGATGGTCCCGCGGACCGTTCCGCCGGTCGCGAGGAGATCGTCGACGATCAGGATCCGCTGGCCCGCCCGAATGGAGTCCTTGTGTATCTCGAGCGTGTTGGAGCCGTACTCCAGGGCGTACTCCACGGATATGGTCTCGGCTGGAAGCTTGCCAAGCTTCCGCACGGGAATCAGACCCGCCTTCAGCTGGTACGCGATCGGACCGCTGAAGATGAAGCCCCGGGATTCCATGCCCACGACCGCATCGACACCGAGGTCACGATACGGGGCCAGCATCAGGTCGATGGCCTCGCGGTACGCGCCCGCGTCCTTGAGCAGCGTGGTGATGTCGTAGAAGAGGATCCCCGGCTTGGGGAAATCGGGGATCTCGCGGATCTTCGCGCGCAGGTCCTCGGCTGACATCTCGAGGCGGCCCTCCGGTCAAGTGGCGGCTGGGTTCGGCAGGCGAAGTCTACCGCAGCGAAACGCCGCCACGAGCACGGCCAACGGGGAGCGGAACACCGTCACGAACGCGGCCACACGAACGGCGGCACCTCACCGGAGACCCGATCTAATACGGAGGGGACGGCTGAGCGGCCTTTGCCCACTGGTTCAAGATGGCGGTGAGCTGCTGATCGATGACGGGACCGAGGCTGGTCGCGAACGTGGCCGTGAGATGGTGCTTGTCACGCCACACGATCATGTTGTCGATCACGACCGGGCAGTTGCCGGTGCCCGGACAGATCGTGGCGGTGAGGTCGATCAGGGCCGCTCCCGTGGCCTCGGCGGCTCTCTCTTCGCGGGCGCGCATCGACGATCCGAAACCGAGATTCTGGGTGTACGAGCAGCGCCGGTAGTCGCTCAGATACGTCGACAGGCAGGCCGGCACGTCGACGTTCGTCGGCAGCGGCGGGTCCTCGATGATGACCACCCTCGTGCTGGACGGTAGCTTGTCGATCATCCGGATCAGGGCGTTGGACTGGGCGGTCACGTTCGCGTAGCTCGAGTCGGCCGTGAAGATCCAGCGGCTCATCGAGATGATGACCAGATCCGGTGGGCTCGCATTGAGCTTGCCGAGCACGGCGCTGTTCCAGGTCTCGCACTCGGGAAGGGGGACGGTGGGGGGGCCGTACCACTCCAGCCCGGGTAAGTCGACGAACGGGCAGTTGGCCTTCAGGTAGGGGGTCAGCTTCCAGCCGTGGGCCTTGGCCACCTCGTTGACACCCGGGAACATGGCCGAGCCGTGCGAATCTCCGATCATGGCCACGGTGAAGGTCCCGCCGGTGTCGCCGAAGACGCACCCGGTATTCGGGGCGGACTGTGTGCGCCAGGCCAGGCAGTGGGCGTACGTCTGCTCGTAGTCGGTCGCGGCTTTGCCAAGCGCGGGGCGAAGTGCGTTGGTCACGGCGTAGCTCGTGGGCGGGCTCGAGTCGGGAGCGGGCGTCAGAGCCGGAGTCATCTCGGGCACGGGCGTGGGCGTCTGGTTGGGAGCCAGCGTCGGGGGAATCACGAACGGTGTTGGCGACTCGGTGGGCCTTACCGTGGCCGCGAGCGTGGCGGTCGCGTCCGCCCGTCCCCCGCCGATGTTGGCCAGAGCGGATTGGGCGCCGAAGTCGAAGCTGGCCCCGATCAGGGCCACGGCCAGCATGACGGCCACGCCGACGGCCACGACGCGGCTCGGGCGCGGCAGGGGGATCTGTCCCCGGCGGAACGGCTCTTCGATGAAGAACCAGCTGATCGCGGCAACCGGGATGGCCAGGGCCGCAAGACCGACGGCCTGAGTGGGTGACATCGTGTCCAGCGGGCCGACCAGCCAGATGCCGCCGAGGATCAGGATCGGCCAGTGCCACAGGTACAGCGAGTAGCTGATCTTGCCCAGGAAACGGACCGGGGCCAGCCGCAGCAGGAAGCCGGGGCCGATCGGCTGTGTTCCGGAGGCGATCAGAAGCACTCCGGCGACGGTCGGCACCAGCGCGGCCATGCCCGGATACGGCGTCGTCATCGAATTGATGGCCACCGCCGCGGTCAGCAGAGCGGCCAGGGCCGCCCAGCCCGCGAAGACCAGGAGCATCCCCACGGCAGACCGAATCGCGGCAGGCGCCCTGTCCAGGGACCCCGAGCCGATCGCGAGCAGACCGCCCGCGGCGAGCTGCCAGGCCCGGGTCGGGAGCATGTAGAACGCGGTGGACGATGACGAGTTGCCGACAACCAGACTGGCCGCGAACGACGCCACGACCACCACCGACAGAGCCGCAGCGGCCCCGACACGCGGCCGCTTCCAGGCCACGAGCGCCAGAAGGGCAGGCCAGACGAAGTAGAACTGCTCTTCGACGCCGAGCGACCAGAAGTGCAGGAACGGCGAGTAGTTGACCGGGTTGAAGTAGTCGGTGGTCATGGCGAAGCGGATGTTCGCGACCGATAGCGCCGCCGAGGCGCCGTCCTGCATCACAGACGGTCGCTGGACCAGGGTGACCAGCTGGCTGGAGAGCGGGATCGTGATCAGCAGCACCACCGCCGCGGCCGGCAGGATGCGCCTGACTCGTCGGGCGTAGAAGCGCGAGAAGCTGACCCGGCCCGTCCGCTCGCGTTCGCGGATCAGCAGCCCGGTGATCAGGAAGCCGGAGACGACGAAGAAGAGGTCGACGCCGACGAAACCGCCGGTGAGCTGCGTGGGGGAGTGGGACAGCAGTCCGGCGTGGAAGAGCACGACCAGAGAAACGGCAATGCCACGAAGCCCCTCGATATCCGGGCGGAACCCATCCTTCTCGGACGTGCTCTTCGCATGTGCGACACCCGATATCGCCTTGCTCGTTCGCTGCATCCAACGTCCTTCCGGTGGTCGCCGTGACGCGGGGTGCGACGGAACTGACCGGCTGCCCGTGACGAACCCCACCGGGGTCCGGCTCGCACCCATTCTCTCGATGCGGGCCGCTCATAGGTTACGCGATGGGGTCGAGTTTGGCCGAGCCCGGCCGCGTCACGGTCTTGGTCCCTGTGCCGCGGCGGCGCGTTCGCGCTGCTCTCGCTGCTCCTCCGCGGCGGGGAGAAGGCGCGCGACCACGGACTGGGCCACACTCCACGATCGGGCCGGGTCGCGCGGCAGCCGGATGCGGGCCTGGTTCGTGCCGAAGCGGACGGCATCACGGCCCATCGGGGCAAGGGCTCGAACGGCCGCCGCGCGCGACAGCGTTCCCAGTCGGACGACGAGCTCGCCCTCCTCGCGCGAGATGGAGGCAATGCCGGCGTCCTCGGCGGCCATGCGCAGCTCCACGACCTCGAGCAGCCGCAGAACCGGCGGGGGCGGCGGTCCGAACCGGTCCGCCAGCTCCTGGCGAAACGCGGCCAGCTCACCGGCCGTTCGGACACGGCCGAGGCGCCGGTACATCTCTAGCTTCTGGGCGGTCTCGGGCACGTACGTGTCGGGCAGGTGGGCGTCCACCGGCAGGTCTACGACCGCGCCCGGCCGCTCGATGACCGGCGACCTGCCTTCGAACTCGGCCTTCTGCTCCTCGACGGCCTCGGCCAGCAAGCGCGTGTACAGGTCGAAGCCGACGGCCGCCACGTGGCCGTGCTGCTCGGCGCCCAGGATGTTGCCGGCGCCGCGGATCTCCAGATCCGACAAGGCAATCTGGAATCCCGCCCCCAGCTCGGAGGCGTTGAAGATGGCCTGCAGCCGCTTGCGGGCTACGTCCGAGAGCTTCTCGCGGCGCCGGTAGAGCAGGTACGCGTAGGCCCGCCGGCTGGACCGCCCCACACGGCCGCGGAGCTGGTAGAGCTGGGCCAGTCCAAGCGTGTCCGCCCGGTCGATGATGATCGTGTTGGCATTCGGGATATCCAGGCCCGACTCGATGATCGTGGTGCAGACCAGGACATCGGTCGCTCCTCCGGCGAAAGCGAGCATCACCTTCTCCAGCCGGCCTTCCGGCATTTGGCCGTGCCCGACCGCGATGCGCACGCCCGGCAGCAGCTGGCGCAGCTGTTCGGCCTGAGCCTCGATCGTCTCGACGCGGTTGTGGACGAAGAAGACCTGGCCACCACGGTCCAGCTCGCGCAAGATGGCGTCGCGGACCAGACCGGCCGAAGCCTCGGCGACACGGGTCTGGATCGGCAGCCGATCCTCGGGCGGCGTCTCGATCAGGCTCAGGTCCCTGACGCCCGCGAGGGCCAGGTTGAGGGTGCGAGGGATCGGCGTGGCCGAGAGCGTCAGGACGTCCACCTCGCGGCGAAGCTTCTTGAGGCGCTCCTTGGCCGCGACGCCGAAGCGCTGCTCCTCGTCCACGATCACCATGCCCAGGTCGCGAAAACGGACGTCCTTGCTCAGCAGCCGATGGGTGCCGATGACGAGATCGACCGAGCCTGAGGCCAGCCCGGCGACGGTCGCCTCCTGCTCTCTCTCCGGCACGTAGCGGCTGAGCAGGCGCACCGTGATCGGGAAGGCCGCGAGCCGCTGGCCGAACGTCTGGTGGTGCTGGGCGGCGAGGATCGTCGTCGGAACCAGCACGGCTACCTGTTTGCCGCCCTGGATCGCCTTGAAGACGCCGCGCAGGGCCACCTCCGTCTTGCCGTAGCCCACGTCGCCGACGACCAGGCGGTCCATCGGCCGGCCGGCCTCCATGTCGAGCTTGACCTCGGCCGTGGCGCGGAGCTGGTCGAGCGTCTCCTCATACGGGAACGACGCCTCGAGCTCCTGCTGCCAAGGGGTGTCCGGCGCATAGGCGAAGCCCGGTGCGGCGGCGCGCGCGGCGTAGATCTCCAGCAGCTCTTTGGCGAGGTCCGTCACGGCCCGCTTGACCCGCTGCTTGGTCCGCAGCCAGTCCGCCCCGCCGAGCCTGCTCAGGGCCGGGTTCTCGCCCCCGGAGTAGCGGCTGATGCGATTGATCTGCTCTACGGGCAGGAAGATCTTGTCCGTCCCGGCGAAGCTCAGCTCAAGGTAGTCGCGCTCCTCGCCGGCGCTTCCGCGGCGCAGCATCCGCTCGTAACGGGCGATTCCGTGGTCCACGTGGACGACGAGATCTCCCTGCGTCAGCCGCTCCAGGATATCCCTCGGGACCACGCGCCGCAGAGCCTTGGGTCGACGGACTCGAACGGAGCCGAAGAGCTCGCGGTCGGTGACGAGTGAGAGTCCGTCCGGACCGCCGGAGAAGCCACCGTTGAGACTCCGACCGACCAGGGCGCGCGTCCCGGGCGCGGGCGCCTCGACCAGGCGGTCGACGACTGCGGTGGGCAGGCCCTGTTCGGAGAGCAGGTCGGCCAGGCGCGGCGCCTGGTCGGACGCCAGAACGACCCGATCACCGTCACTCGTCCAGCCGGAAACGGTCTGGGCCAGGCGCTCGGTGCGGGCCGGCGGCAGGGCCGGCTCGCGCCAGCCGAAGAGATCCCCCATCGGCGTCCCGCCGCCGGTCGGCGCAGCGGCTTCCGATTCCCACGTCAGCTCTAGAGTTCGCCCGCGCAGAAGCCTCGTCTTCCAGTCGTGCTGACCCAGATATGCCTCAGGCCACCCTTCCGGCAGATCCCCGGACGCGACCAGCTCGGTGCGCCGCTCCTGCGCCTGGCGCCACAGGAAGTCGGCCGATTCGGCGATGTCGCCGGGCTCGTCGAGGACCAGGAGCGTGCCGGGGGCCAGGTGGTCCAGCCCGGTGGCAGGGCACAGGACGGCCGCCCAGACCTCCGCCGCATCGCCGGTCTCAAGGGCTCGGGCGGCCGCGGCAACGTCGTGGACGTGGCCCGGGTGAGCGCCGAGCTCGCCCGTTCCGGCGCGCACGCCTTCCTCGAAGCGAATCAGGTCGGCGGCCAGGCGCTCCGGCATGCGCCCGGAGAGGCGACCCGGCAGGAGCGCGACTCGGGCCCGGATCTCGGCAACGCCCCCGCGAGGCACGAGGAACTCACTGGCGGGCAGCAGCACAACTTCCTCGACAGCGCGGATGCTGCGCTGGTCGGTTGGGTCGAAGACGCGCATCGAGTCGATCTCGTCGCCGAACAGCTCGATCCGGATCGGCAGCGGCGCCGCGGACGGGAAGACGTCGACGAGGCCGCCGCGGCGCGCGAACTCGCCCCGGCCGGCGACCTCGAGCATGGGGTCGTAGCCGAGGGCGAGCAGCTGGCGAAGCAGCTCGTCCCGATGAATGCGGGCGCCGATCCGGAGGCGGGCCGGCCGGACCGGCACTTCCTCCGGATCCAGGGTGTGCTGCAGCAGCGCCGCCACGCTCGCGACGAGGACGCGGGCATGGCCGGACCGCCACGCCGCCAGGGCCGCGACGCGGGCCGCGGTCTCGTCTCGCACCAGCTCGCTGCGCTCGTAGGCCAGCGCCGTCCGCGGCTCCAGGACCGCCACGGCCTCCGGATCGCCGAGCCAGGCCTGCAACTCCTCCGCCACGCGATCCCCGATCTCCGAGTCGCGGGCTATCCAGCACAGCCGCTCACCCGTCCCGCTCGCCGCGCCGTCCAGCGCGAGCGCTGCGGCCAGGTAGGTCTTGGCACCGTGCGGAATGGCGGCCAGGGCGGCGTGCCGGCCGCCAGGGGGGAGCGGCCCGGCATCGGTTCCAAGGCGCTGCCGGAGCGCCCCGAAAGCCCCGCTGGCATGGAGCAGCGGTGGCAGCACGTGGAGATCGGGCAGGCGCCGAGCCGTGACCCCGGCTCCAGTCCCGGCACCGGGTTCGCGGCCGGCCGCCGCCCGGGCCGCCTGAGCGGCCAGATACGCGGCGCGGACCGCCTCGTCGACATGTCGCTCCTTGCCGCGCTTGCCGCGCCGGGCCGGCGCGCCGGGGCCCTCTTCGTCCGCCTCGCTCTCGGCGGCCGCGGGATCGTCGCCCATGTCGTCGAGGCCGCTGCTCCCCGGCAGGTCGGGCGGGCCGAGTCCGTCCTCGCCCAGCGGGTCGGCCGCGCCACTCAGGGCGGCTTCGATCTGGCGTCGGAGAGGACGGCCTCCCCGAATGCTCACTCGCCCGCCTCGGGCGGCCGCGGCTTGCGCCAGCCCGTTCGGGTGCGACGGATTCCGTCAGGTCCGGGCGGTCCTTCGACCTCGCCCGGTGCCGCCGAGCGTTCCTCGTCGTCCGGCCGCAGTTCGAAGGCATTGAAGTGGCCGGCCGCCTTGCTCGTGCCCTCACGCGCCCAGGCCTCCACGGCGTCGGCGGCAGCGTCGAGAAGCTCGGACAGACGGGCTCGCTCGCCCCGGCCGAACTGGCTCAGGACGTGGTCGACGGCGTCTCGGCCGGGCTCGCCGATCCCGACGCGCAGGCGGGGGAACTGCTCGTTCCCCAGCTCACCGATGATGGACCGCAGCCCGTTGTGCCCACCGGCGCTGCCGCCCTCGCGAAACCGGAGCTTGCCGAACGGCAGCGCGAAATCGTCGACAACCACGAGCATCTCGGACAGGGGCGCATGCTGGCGAGCCAGCACCTTGCGCACCGCGAGCCCCGACTCGTTCATGAAGGTGAGCGGCTTGACGAGCAGCAGATCGAGGCCGTTGTAGCGGCCCTGCGCGATCGCCGATGCGTCGCGCGTCCGACCCCGACCGGACCAGCCGGCTCGATCGGCCAGCCGGTCGAGAACCATCCAGCCGACGTTGTGGCGCGTCTTCTCGTACTGGGCGCCGGGGTTCCCGAGGCCAACGACGATCTTCACCGCTGCTCCAGCAACTGTCGCCGCGCATGAGCGCGACACACGAAACTAGCCCCGATCCGGTTCCGGAGGGCCTACGGGGATGGTATCAGGGCCGAGCCGAAGCCCGGCCTGCCGGCCACGGGAGGATCAGCGCTCCGCCGCCGCGCGTTCGACCTCCGCGGGTTCGACCTCCGCGGGTTCGGTCCCTCTCCCACGCCTTCGCAGCGATTCGAGAACGCGCCGCTCGGTCGCCCGCATGGCGGCTTCCTCCACGGGCTCGGCATGATCCCAGCCGCAGGTATGCAGCGTGCCGTGCACCGTCAGCAGGAGCAGCTCCTCGACCGCCGTCCAGTGGCGGTCGCCGGTCTGGCCACCCCGACCTTCCTCGGCCTGAGCGATCGCCCGCTCGACAGAAACGATGATGTCGCCCAGATGGGCCCGCAGCCCCGGCGGCAGCGCGAAGGCCTGCTTGAGCGCGGCGGCCACCCAAGGATCTCGCCCTCCCGGCGCGCCACGCTCGTGTGGCGGAAACGCCTCCGGCGGGAAGAAGGGGAAAGACAGGACATCCGTCGCGCCCGATGACCCCATGTACATGGCATTCAGTTCGGTCAGCTCGCAGTCGGCCGATAGGACGACTCCGATGGACGCGGGCCCAGGAGCGCCGGCGGCATCCAGCGTCGCCCTGACGGCCTCAGCGATCCGGTGGCGGGAGGCGACACGGGGCACTCCCGGTCGGATTGTCACGTCGATCCGGAACGGCGGCACGTAGATGGAGGAGGTGGCGCCCTCCTGGATTCGCGTGGTCGTTGGAGCGTAATCTGTCGGCCTGCCTCGTCGAGCCGTCGCCTGCCAGCGGGCAGGCCGGGTCAGGGCGCGCAACTCCCGGGCATTCCTGCCGTGCGCCCCATCCTCCATCCTGAGTCCCTCTCCTATCTGCGGGAGCCCCGCTCACGCCGCGACTCGAGCTCGACGACCTTGTTCTGCGGATAGGCGATGCGCTGGTGATACATCCCCAGGAGCTGCCCCACAAAGGCCTCCCGGATTCTCTCGAGATCGCGAATGGTGAGGTCGCATTCGTCCAGCTGCCCGTCGCCGAGTCGCTCCCCGATGATCTGGTTGACCATGCCACGTATTGTGGCCTCATCACGGCTAGAGAGTGAGCGCACCGACGCCTCCACCCCGTCCGCCAGCATGAGTATGGCCGCCTCGCGCGACTGCGGTTTGGGGCCCCCATGGCGGAATCGGCTCTGGTCGACGGCGTCCGCCGCTTCGCGCCCGGCTGCGGTCTTCGGGCCGCCAAGGGGTGCAGCCGCCGCTTCACGCGCCTTCCCGTAGACGAAGCCAAGAATGGCTGTCCCGTGGTGTTGCGGGATGAAGGCGATCAGTGGTTTGGGCAGGCGGGCCTTGTAGGCGAGGTCGATGCCGTCGCGAACGTGCTGCTTGAGGATCATGGCCGAGACTTCGGGCTCGAGCTGGTCGTGGATGTTCTCGCCGCTGGCCTGGTTCTCGATGAAAGCGAGCGGGTTCGCGAGCTTACCGATGTCGTGGTAGTAGGCCGCAACGCGAGTCAGCAGAGGATCCGCCCCAATGGCGGAGGCAGCCCGCTCGGCGAGGTTGCCGACCATGAGCGAATGGTGGTAGGTGCCTGGCGTCTCGATGAGCAAGCGGCGCAGCAGCGGCTGTGACGGATTGACCAGCTCCATGAGCTGCGGAGGAGTGAGTATGCCGAACAGGTTGCCCAGCAGGGAGAAGCTGCCGAGCGTGATCACCGTCGCCACCAGTGCCCCGCCTGCTGCGGCTCCGCAGAGCTGCAGCAGCCCCGTCACATCGTGCTTGCCGAGCATCCCGAAGACGCCGACGACCGCGAAATCGGTCAAGGCGACGGCCAGGCCCGCCTGGATGAAGAGATGCTGGCGCTCGCCCCTGCCGATCGTGAGCATTCCGGCGAATCCACCCATGAAGACAAACGCCGTCAGCTCCAGCGATGTGCCGTTGACCATGCCCGCCAGCAGCGCCAGCAATGCCAGGACCACAGTCGCGACGCCGGCGTCCAGCAGCAACGTCAACAGCATCCCCGCTGCCGCGGCCGGCACCAGGTAGGGCAGCCATGCTCGCCCGCCAGGCAGCTTCTCCGCCAGTACCGCCACCACGAAAACGCCGCCGACCAGAATGAGGGTCCGGCCGCGATCCCAGTACTCCGGCCTCGACCTCCAAAGCCAGGCGAGCAGCAAGGCCGTTGCCAACGCCGCAATCAGGATCCACGCCCCAGACTTGCCCCAATCGACGCGGGAAACGTCGAGGGCGAAGAACTTGATCTTGACCATGTCCGCTGGGGTGATCACGTGACCTTGATCGACGATCACCTGGCCCGCCTTGATCGTGTCCTGGATGGTGGGCTGGCTCGCTCTCGCCTTCGCTTGTGCCTGAGCGGTCAGCGTGTCGCTGAAGGCTGAGTTAGGGACTACGAGCGGCGCCGCGATGCCCACGACGAGACTCTGCTCCGCTGCCGAGAGCCCGAGATTGGAGGGCATGTACTGGGTCACCAGGTTGGCCTGGACGGTCGGGTCGGTCTTGCGGATCTGGTCCTGCTCGGCCCGGCCAAGAGCGCTTTCGGCAGCCTGCTCCACGACCGGCCATTGGGTAGGATCTAGAGCCAGGAGCGTCGCCCGGTCCCCGGCTGAAAGGGACGGCAACACGGCCTGGAGTTGGGTCTCGCGAGCCGCCGGCGTCTTCGCCGTGTTGAAAATGTCGTCTACCGGCTGGAGATCGAGCTGAAGCTGGGCAACCTGGGCGGCAGCCTTCACTGACGCCCCGTACGGGGTGTAGTCGTATTGCGGCTCGACGGCGCGAGCCGCGGCATCCTGTGCCTGAGTGGTCTCGACCGGGTTATCGATGACCGCGTCGCGGGGGGCGCGGATGGTCGTTGGCGCAATCGCGTCGGCGGCGAGGCCTGGGTTGGACGGGGTGAGGTCCACGACGACGCCCGAACCCAGGGCCAGGAGCATCAGCGCCCCGGCCAGAGCCAGCCTGACCGCGTCAGTGCGGCCGAAGGGACGCGGACGTTCGCGCGGCTCTCTCAACACGGCGGGTCCGTCACGATCCGGCGGCTCTGGCCGCCAGGTGCTGCGTCACCAGCTGACTGACCTGCTTCCCGTCGGCGCGTCCTCGTATGCGGGGGGATAGCCAGCTCATCGCCTTGCCCATGTCTCGGGGAGAGGCGGCGCCGGTCTCGGCGATTGCCTCCTCGACCAGGGCCTTCAGCTCCGCCTCACTCAACGGCTGGGGCATGAACTCAGCGATGACGGCGATAGCGGCCTCTTCCCTGGCCACGAGGTCGCCGCGGCCGCCGGCTCTGAACGCATCCACGGACTCGCGCCGGACCTTCAGCTCGTGAGCGAAGACGCCGAGCATCTCGTCGTCGGCAAGCCTGTGCTTGCCTTCCTTCTCGGCCCGCTGGACGGCCGCCAGAACCATGCGCAGGGCATCGCGGCGCACTGCGTCACTGGACCGCATCGCGGTCTTCAGTTCGGTATCTAGTCGATCGCGGAGGGACACCGGTGTGGCACCTCGGGGCGGGCGGCGCGGCTGCAGCGGGTCGCGCACTCGTCGACGGCGCGGCGGTCGGACCTAGGTCGGCTGCTGGCGGGCGACCTTCTTGCGCTTCGCTTCCTTGCGCTTGCGCTTCACGCTCGGCTTCTCGTAGTGCTCGCGGCGACGGGCCTCAGCCAGGATGCCGCTCTGCTGGATCTTCTTGTTGAACCGGCGCAGGGCACTCTCGAAGCTCTCGTTCTCACCCACACGGACTTCTGCCAATCCGGAAATCACCTCCTTCGGGGCTCGTTCGCGATGGCCGGGGTCCGGACATGCTCTCGGGAGCACGCCGAACCGCCCACGAACAGGGCTCGCGGAGTGTAGCCCGATCTCCGAGCGGCTGTCCACCGGAGACCGAGCGGATGGGCGGGGCAGCGGGCCCCCGGTCCTCTCACATAGCCGAGTCACGACTACTATGCGGCGGCGACAGGTCCGGCTGAAACGAAGCCGTCGGGAATCGTGAACATCGGGCGTTCGTTCGAGCATGGTGTAGCCAAGCTGGGGCGGCAGCGGAACGGGTACGCCAAATCGACCTGGGCCCGGACTGGATAGTAGTCACCGGACGACTAGCTGAGCGACGGCCACCTCTCGGCGGACCTCGCCACCGCGCCGCCGCTTGCTAGAACGGCACTGGGCGCCAGGTCCGGCCGCCGTCATCGGTCACGAAGATCTTCATCGGGTCGCCGGCCGCCGTCATACCCCGCCGATCGTCCCACCAGAGCGACCCGCCGGCGCCCTGGATACCCCCGCCATCGATGAGGCTCCAGGTTCGACCCCCGTCCACGGTCTCGGCAAACCGGGTGTAGCCGTACTGTGCCTGCGGCGTGCCTGTAGTGATGGGCCCGGGGGCAACCTCCACGACCGCAATCCAGTGCTGCGGACCCAGAGCGGACACCGAGTCGACGGTATCAAAGCCGGCCGGCAGCGTCATGTCGAGCTCCTTCGACCAGGTCACACCGCCATCTGAACTCCCGAACACCAGCTGCGGTGCGAGCCCTTCGGACGGCGAGACTGACGTGACCAGGCTGAGGTGCCCGACCCCATCTACGATCAGCATCTCGGGGAGGATGGTTTCGACAGACAGTCCGGGCAAAGGCGCGGTGCGCCAGGTCCGTCCCCCGTCCTGGGTGACCGACACGCTTGTCGGGGCGTCGGTGGGCACGAAGTAGCCGATCGCATCGGTCGTCCACCTCACCATCGGGGACAGCCCGATGCAGGGACCGCTCGTGGGCCCGGACCAGGTCACGCCGCCGTCATCCGTCGCATACCACTGGCAGCCAGCCATCTCGCCATCGTTCGGCACGACACGGCCGACGACAACCCGGCCATGGAGTGCATCCCAGAAGTGATCCTCAGCCGCCACGAACGAGCCTTGCGCCGGCGAAGGGTCCGGAAGCAGGGAAGTAGCCGGCGCCGATTGCCAGGTTCTGCCGCCGTCGCCGGTCCCGTACACCACAACCTGGGATCCCTGAGAAGTGTTCTTGACACCGGTGATCCAACCATGCTGTGCGTCGACGAAGTCGAGCGAGGCCAAGTCCCAGAGGTGATCCTGAGCGGAGTCTCTGGCCGGAACCTGCCGGGCTTCGGACCAGGTGACGCCACGGTCCGCGGTGACGCGCAATCCGTCGCCATCCGTGTAGACGAAGCCTCCTCCATCGGCCGTCACGCTCATGTGAAGGACAGTGCCGGGCGCGATCGACGCGGTCGGGCCGAGCATCGGCGTCGATCCCGTAGCCGACTGCTCTTGGGTGCTCCGCCAGAACGACGCGGCCGCGACGACCGCTACGATCGCCGCGACGGCCACCATCCCACCGAACGGCCACGAGACCCGGGGCCTCCGAGGGCGGAGGGGCCGGCGGTGGCCCGCTCGTTCGACCGCCTCCGCGGCAAGTCGCTCGACGCGGTCGCGGACGTACTCCGGTGTCGCCGGCGGAACGATGCTTCGCCGGAGCTCGGCTCGCACTTCGGTCTCGAGGTCGCGGTCGAAGTCGTTGTCTTTCATCGGGGTTCCTCCAGCCGCGGCCGCATCGACCGAAGCGCGTAGTGGAGGCGGGACTTGACAGTACCGGCGGGAACGTCCAATCGGGCGGCGATTTCATCCACCGGCAGGTCGGCCCAGTAGCGGAGTACGACCACGATCCGGTGGTCGGCATCCAGGCGGGCCATCGCCCGCGAGATGGCGTCACGCGCCGACGTCTGCTGGCTTGCGTCCGCGATCGCCGGCTCGGCGTCCTCATCGAGCGGGCGTATGACGGAACGGGCGCGTTGCCGCAGCCGTTGCCGGCAGACGTTGACGAGGATCCGGCCGAACCAGGCATCGAACCGGGCGGGATCGAGCAGGCTCCGCCGAGCTCGCCAGGCCAGCGCGAACGCGTCCTGGGTCGCGTCGTCGGCGTCCCCCGTGTCACCCAAGATCGCCCACGCCAGGCGGTAGGCGGAGTCGAGGTGACGGCGGGTAAGGGCCGCGAACACCTCCTCACTCGCTTCGAGCGGCACCGCTCCCCTCCTGTCTGTCGTCATTGCCGTGGCTATTGCATCCCGCATGCCCAATACGATTGCCGGGAGTCGGGTTTCGTTCATGCAGAGTGTGATCCGACGGGCGGCACTGCGGGCCGCGACGCCGGGCTCGTGGATATGGGCGGTTGTGCGTGGCGCAGCACAGGATCGCCGGCGTGAGCGGTAGCGACCACGCGTGATCGACCGCGCCGCGCACATGCAGTCACGGATTGACCCCAACTCGCCCGGCCACCGAGCGGACCGCACCGGCTGGGCACGCCCAGCAGCAGCCGGCATTCGCTAGGATGGCCGGATGGAGCGCCTCGACAGCATGCTGGACATCATCGACCAGGGCGAGGCCCGCTACGGCGATCGGTTCGCCTTCGGCATGCGCAGCGACGACGGCACGACCGAGCACTGGACGTACCGCGAGCTCAACCGCCGCAGCCGCATTGTCGCGTGGCGCCTTCGGGCGCTTGGCCTCCAGCCGGGAGACCGCATCCTGACCTGGACTCCGTCCAGCCCTGCGGTGCCGGCGCTCTACTACGGGGCGATGCGTGCCGGAATGGCGTTCGTGCCACTCGACCTGCGCATGTCCGCCGGCGCAATCGAGAGGATCGTAGGCAGGGCCGATGCGCGCCGCCTCGTCTTGGGCGAGGGGCGTGAATCCCCGGACCCGGCCGACGCGCGCCTGGAGCACTTCCCCACGTCGTTCGCGGAGCGCCTCGCCGCCGACCCAGACAGCACCTTCCCAGACGACTGGGAGGAGCAGGTCAACGGCTGGCCCCGGCCTCGGGGTGATGAAATCGCCGAGATCATCTTCACCTCGGGCACGACCGGCGAGCCCAAGGGAGTGGTCCTGACGCACGCCAACCTGATCGGCACCATGGATGCCGCCCACAACCTGATTCCGGAGCAGGAGCACCGTGCGGTCTCGCTGCTGCCGCTGTCGCACCTGCTCGAGCAGGTGGCCCTGGTCTACTACGCCATGACGGTCGGCGCCCACGTGCTGTACGTCCGGAGCCGCAACCCACGTGTCATCTTCGAAGCGATCCGGGACCACCGGACCACCTCGCTCGTGCTGGTTCCGCAGATCATGGGCCTCTTCTGGGCGGCGATCGAGACGGAGGTCGCCAGACAGGGCAAGCTGACCTCCTTCAATCGGCTGCGGCGGGTCGCGCGACGGCTCCCCTACCCCGTTCGACGCCGGATCTTCTCCCGGGTTCATCGCCAGTTCGGCGGCTCGCTCAATCTCATCGTCTCCGCGGCCGCATTCCTGCCACCCGCCCTGCAGCAGGCCTGGGAGGACCTGGGCGTGGTCGTGATGCAGGGTTACGGCGCCACCGAGTGCGGCGTCGCTTCGGCCACCAGCCAGCG
>JBEKPL010000045.1:0-21779 GCA_049520815.1 Candidatus Limnocylindrales bacterium | reverse complement strand
GATCGCGACCGCCAAACCCTGGGGCGAGGGCGCGCAGCCGCCCGGGGCGTCCGCGGCGACTACATCCCTGGTAGCCGAGATAGCCGAGTCTTCGACCGAAAGCGCGCCGCCGCCCGGGGTGTCCGCGGCGACTGCGTCCCTGCTAACCGAGACAGATCAACCGGTCTTCATCGTCGTCCAACCGGGAGACTCCCCAGTCACCTATATTGTGGAATGCACCGAGGACCCGCGAGCATCTCCACCGGTAGTAGGGATCGCCGAGCGCGCCATGGGCGACCTAACCGAGGGCCTGGTGTGCACGAGTGTGGATCTGCGGGGCCTCGAAGTAGTCTTGCCTAGCCCAAGCGCACCTTGATCCAAACGGGCGAGCGAGCCCGAGGTCAGTTCGGCTTGTTCGCTCGAAACAGCCTAGACACCGCGTTGCTGGCGCATCACGCAGGTACTAACTCGGCCCCCGCCGAGTCGTTCAGCGCAGCAGGAAGGCGCTCGCCAGCAGGATCGCCAGCACCATCGCCGTGATCGCCGCGTAGAGCCGGTCGCCCTCGAGGGTGAACGCGACCACCGAGGCGGCCACGCGAACCACGGGCGTGGCCAGCAGGGTCAAGAGCCCGAGCTGGGCAATGGCCAGAGGCTCCAGAGTCAGCAGGCGGGCAGCCAATCCGCCGAAGTCCGTGGTGGCTGTCGAGGTCGCCGTGGCTGGCCCGATCAGCGAGCTCTGCCAGCCTACCGCCAGGGCCGCGATGAAGCCCGCTCCGATCAGGGCCGCGCTGACGCCAACGCCCGCGGCCAGCACCAGGCCGACCATCGTCCGGAAGCGGTCGGGGTTCATAGCCCGAACCCCAGCCCGCGAGCGATCGTCTCGAGGCCGACGGCCACGAGAACCGGCAGGAAGACGAGGCGAACCGATCGGTTCGAGACGCGGTTCATGAGTCTGGTGCCGACGAGCGCTCCTGTCAGCACCCCCAGCGCGACGGGGGCGGCAATCGTCGGGTCCACGTCGCCCCGCCCCAGGTAGATACCGGCCGAGGCCGCCGCGGTGACGCCGATCATGAAGTTGCTCGTGGCCGAGCTGACCTTCATCGGCAGTCTCATGGCTGCGTCCATGGCCAGGACCTTGAGCACCCCCGACCCTATTCCGAGCAGGCCCGACACGACTCCGGCCAGCCACATCAGGCCGAACCCGAGCGGCACGCGTCTCGCTGTGTACGGCACCTCCCGGCCGAGCCTGCGATCCGGGTAGGAGGACGAGAGCCTCAGGCGTGCCGCGATCGCCGAGGGCGGGTCGTGCGGTGGGATCTCCTCGCCCAGCCGACCCACCTGCATGCCGGCCGACAACAGCAGCACCGCGCCGAGCAGCAGGTAGAGCAGGGCCGGGGCCACGATCGCGGCCAGGAGCGCGCCCATCACCGCGCCCGAGGTCGTGGCCAGCTCGAGGAACATCCCGACCCGCATGTCGGTCACGCGGTCGCGGACGTAGGCAGCGGCCGCGCCGGAGCTCGTGGCGATGACCGAGACGATGCTCGCGCCAACGGCCAGGTGGATGTCTACGCCGAAGACGATCGTCAGCGAGGGGATGACCAGGATCCCACCGCCGACGCCGGCCAGCGCCCCGATCAGCCCCGCCGCGACGCTGATCGCGAAGACGCCGATCTCCGATGCCGGAGTCACGGAGACTCCCTCGTCTGCTCCAACGCGTGCCATCCTCTGCTACTTGCGCAATTACGCAAGCACCTGTAGTGTAGCCGACAGGCGAGTGCTAGTCACGTGGCCCGGCCAATCGGAGATGAGAGTGTCAACTGTCCAGGACGCGCGCCGCGCCGGGTGGGATGAGCGCCACGCGGCAGGAGATTTCGAGGGCCACGGGCCGAATCCCACGCTCGTCCTGGCGGTGTCACGCCTCCAGACGGGCCGCGCCCTGGAGCTCGCGGCCGGGAGTGGCACGAACGCCGTGTGGCTGGCCGGGCAGGGCTGGCAGACGACGGCCGTGGACTGGTCGCCGGTGGGGCTGGCCAACAGTCGGGCCAAGGCGGCGGCAGCCGGCGTCCGGGTGGAATGGCTGGAGCGCGATCTGTTCGAATGGTCGCCGCCGGCTCGGTCGTTCGAGCTCGTCGTGATCGTTTACCTGCACCTGCCCCCGGACGAGCGCCGGCCCGTGTATTCGCGCGCGGCCGCGGCGGTCTCCCCAGGCGGCCGGCTGGTGATAGTCGGCCACGACCGGCTCAACGCCACCGAGGGCGAGGGCGGGCCGCCCGATCCGGAGCGCCTGTTCACGGCCCCGGAGATGGCGCGTGAGCTGATCGCCGCGGATCCGGAGCTGGAGATCGAGCGGGCGGAAGTTGTGCGGCGGGTGCCACCGCCAGGCCGCGCCCCCATCGATGCCCTACTCGTGCTACGCCGCCTATCGAGGGCGAGCTCGTCGCCTCCTGCCGTGGGTCTACTGAGCGATAGCGGGTCCGGTCTCGCTAGCGGTTGAGGTTGACGAGCGTCCGCCCCGAGGCCGTCCAGGCGTTCATGCCGCCGTCGAGATTCCAGACGTTCGTGTAGCCGAGGTCGAGCAACGTCTGGGCGGCCTGGGCGCTCTGGACTCCGCTGCGGCAGTAGACGAGAACGCGAGCGCTCTTGTCCGCGGGGAGCTCCGTGGCCCGCACCTTCAGCTGGTCGTAGGGGATGTAGAGGTCCGTGCCGGCAATCTCGCTGCTGTACGGGGTCTTGACGTTGAGCAGCGTGAAGTCCTTGCCCTGGAGCATCTGGGCGAGGCGGTCCGGCGTGACGTTGGTCCAGTGGCCGCCGTTGCCCTGGACGATCGTCTGGCCCGAGCTCAAGCCGCCGGCAGGGCCTGAACCAAAGCCGCCGAGAACCACGAACCCCACGATGAGCGCTGCGATCAGAGCGATCGCACACCCGGCCATCGCCAAGTACAGGCGGGTACGGCCGCGGGCCGGCGTGGTCTGGGCCGCCGTTCGCGCTTTCGGCGCCGTCGAGTACGCGCCTGTGCCGCCCTTGCGCCGCTTGCTCATCGCCTGCTCCTCTCATGCCGATGCAGGTCTGAGACTACCGAACCGGGCCCTCGCCTGCACAGCCGCCGTCGCCGGTCAAGTCGCGGTCACACCGTGGCCTGAAGCTGCGCCGGCACGTGCGTGAGACACGCCCCGGAGCCCTGAAGGGCCACGCTGTGCCGCTCCGCCTACAATCCGGGCATGAGTGCCACCGAGCGAACGGCCCGAACCGGTGCCTCCGCCGGTCGCGTCTTCCAGCGTGTCATCGGCCGCGACCTGCCCGTCGCCGTTCGCGCGGAAGGCTGCACCATCTGGGACGCGGACGGGCGGGCCTACCTGGATGCCGCCGGCGGGGCCATCGTGGTAAACGTCGGCCACGGCCGGCAGTCGATCGTGGATGCGGCGGAGAAGCAGGCGCGCGCCTTCGCCTACGTCCACGGCACCACATTCACGACCGAACCGCTCGAGGCCTACGCCCGAGCCGTGGGGCGTTACCTGCCGCTGGATGGCCCCGCGATCTACCCCGTCAGCGGCGGCTCGGAAGCGATGGAGAGTGCCCTGAAGATGGTGCGGTCATATCACCTGGCCCGTCGGGAGCCCGACCGGACGGTGGTCATTGCCCGCCATGGGAGCTACCACGGCAACTCGTTGGGCGCGCTGGACCTCTCCGGACGCGAGCCGCTGCGCTGGCCTTATGAGCCGTGGCTGGGCCGTTTCGGCCACGTCAGCGCCGCGTATCCGTACCGCGCGGGAGAGCCCGCCGCCCACGCCCTCGGCGATGCGGCCCAGCTTGCCGCGGAGCTGGAGGCGGCCATCGCCGATGCGGGGCAGGGGAGAGTGGCGGCGTTCGTGGCCGAGCCCATCGTGGGTGCGACTCTCGGTGCCGTGGTTCCACCGGACGGCTACTGGCCGGCCGTCGCGGAGGTGTGCCGGCGCCACGGCGTGCTGCTCGTCGCCGACGAGGTGATGACGGGCTTCGGGCGCACGGGTCGCTGGTTTGGGCTGGACCACTGGGGTATCCGAGCCGACGTGATCGCCGCGGCAAAGGGCGTGGCCGGCGGCTACTTCCCGCTGGGGCTGGCCGTGGCGAGCGGAGCTGTCTACGACACGATCACCGCAGGCGGCGGCTTCGTCCACGGTTTCACCTACAGCCACTCCCCGGTCGGCGCGGCGGTGGCGCTGGAGGTGCTCCGCATCCTGGAACGTGAGGCTCTCGTGGATGCCAGCAAAGCGAAGGGGGAGCGGTTGCTGGCGCTGGTGAGCGGCCGCCTCGGCGGTCACCCGAACGTCGGTGAGGTGCGCGGCCGTGGCTTGCTCGTCGGGGTGGAACTCGTTGCTGACCGGGCTACGCGCCGGCCGTTCCCACGCCAGGCCCGCCTCATCGAAGCGGTGATGTCCCATGCCCGCGATGCCGGCCTCCTGCTCTACCACGGCACCGGCAACGCAGACGGCACGAACGGGGAGACGGTGCTGCTGGGGCCGCCGTTCGTGGTCACGGAGCAGGAGCTGGTGGCCATCTCCGAGGCGCTTGGCGACGCGGTGGAGCGAGCGACAGCCGGGGTGGCCGGATAGCCTGCCGCGGTCGATCGTCGGTGTCCCACTGGGCCGCGCGACCGATGCTCCCGTTCGCGGCCACGGGGATCGGCTGATCCGGGGACCTTGCCCGCCGCGAGGAGAATGCGGCCTTTCGGGTCCCAGGGCCCACTGTCCCTACGCCATTCGACGGAGCGAAGAATCGCCCATGTTGGTGATGACGCAGTGGGCACCAACCCGTACGGTTGACACATGGTCGCAACGAACCGGGAGCAAGTTGTGTGCGAGGACCCTCCGAGCCGGAGCGAGCGGTCGAGAATGCCCGTCCGGTCGAGGGTTCAAGGCATCCCGCTCGTCGTGACGTCCCTGCCCGCGCTGGACGGTCCTTCGGAAGCCGGTCCTCGTGCTGGGCGAGAGGTTGCCGCATGACCTGGGATCTGCGCCCGCCGCAGTCCGGCAATGCTCGTATTCGCGTCCTGTGCGTCGACGACGAGCCGGCCATCCTGCAGCTCCTTGGCCGACTGTTGGCGAGCCAGGGTTTCGAGCCGGTCACGTGCCGTGATCCCGCGACCGCCGTGTCCACGTTCGCCGAGGGCGCGTTCGACGTTGTGCTCACCGACATCCATATGCCCGGGATGGATGGCTTGACGCTGATGAGGGCCTTGCGAGACAAGCAGCCGGAGTTGCCTGTGGTCATCGTCACGGGCCAGGGCACGGTGGACATGGCCATCCAGGCGCTGCGCGAAGGCGCAACCGGAATGCTCGTCAAGCCCTTCACCGTAGAAGAGCTACTGGCCGAGGTGCGCCACGCTCTCGGGGCTGCGCAGATGCGCTATGAGGCGCTCCAATACCGCTACCTGAGCCCGGTACTGGATTCGATCGCTCTGACGCTGTCGACGGCGATCGAAGCCCGAAACCTGGAGACGGGCGAGCACTGCCGCCGGCTCGGCGTTCTTTCGGAACGGATGGCCGCAGTTCTGGGTCTGGACGAGCGGCAGCGGATGACGATCAGGATCGGCGGCTACCTGCACGACATCGGCAAGATCGGCATCGCCGACGCCATCCTCCTCAAGCCCGGCCGCCTGACCGATGCGGAGATGGCCGAGATGCGCCGCCACAGCGAGATTGGCGCCGCCATTCTGGAAGTGCACGAGGCCATGTTCGGCATCGCCCAGATAGTGCGCCACCATCACGAGCGGTGGGACGGCGGCGGCTACCCGGCCGGCCTCGCCGGTGCCGCCATTCCACTCGGCGGGCGGATAGTCGCCGTCGCCGACGCCTTCAGCGCGATGACCGTCGATCGCCCCTACCGCCCGGCGCTGCCGCTGGATCGGGCCTGGGCCGAGCTTCGGGCTTGCTCCGGATCGCAGTTCGATCCGGCGATCGTGGAGGTCTTCGAGCGCGTCGTGAACGAGGAGGGGCGGTTGCGGCAGCTGGGCCCGGCCCTGGAACGGACTCTGAACGGCGAGGTCCACGTCCCGGTCGCCTCAGCCGAAGGACAGCGCCGGGTCGCTTCAAGCGGCAGCAGGCACTGGCGCGGTCGCGGCCGGGCCCGGCTCCGCGCATGCCGGCGTTCGCGCCCTCTCGCCGTTCAGTAGCCCCGCCCGCGGCGGTTCCGACTGACGATATAGAGGCCCAGCAGCACGATCAGCATCGGGCCGATGAGCCGGTCCGCGGCGAAGTTGGTGTTGGCCGCCAGTACCTCGCTGCCTCCCCATAGGGTCAGGAGCGCGCCGATTCCGAGCGCCCAGCCCCAGCGCCGGCTGATCGCGGCCCGGATCAGGGCGATGGCCATCACGCCGAGCCCAAGGAACAACGTACCCCAGCCCTGGCCATGGATGAGCTCCGCCCCGCTGAGCAGATTCGAGAGAGCCAGAGCGCTCACGAAGACCCCGGCGTAGAGCGCCAGATCGCTGCGGTCCCTTACGCCGATGATGACCAGGATCACGCCGACCGCAAGAAACAATGCCGACGCACCGACCTGCGCCTCGTGGAAGAGCGTGCCTGCGGTCAGGAGAAGCCCGAGGACGATCAGGAAGATGCCCACGAGGGGCATTCCGCCCCCACGACCGCCGAAGCTGCCCTCGAATCCCCAGCTGTCGACGCGTACCGCCTTGGGCGGCTTGTCCGGCTTGTTCATGGCGCGAGAGTAGCAGCCCGCTTGTGAGCCGGCGACTCCCGACAGCGCCTCGGAGATTAGCGATCCAGTATCGCCTCCACGCTCAGCTCGACATTGCCGGCCAGCGCACGAGATATCGGGCAGCCGTCCCTGGCTTGGCCCGCGAGGACCCGGAAGCGGTCCTCGTCTATCGCCGGAACGCGGCCGTGAACCGTCAGCCGGCTCGAGACCACGGTCCATCTACCCTCGACCCGGACGAACGCGACCTCGGCGGTGACTTCCAGGTGGTCGGGTGGGGTTCCGGCCTTGGTAAGCTCGCCGGAAAGGGCCATGGAATAGCAGCTGGCATGCGCGGCTGCGAGCAGCTCCTCGGGACTGGTTCGACCATCCGGCTGCTCGGTGCGAGACGCCCACGTCACCGGCAGCCCCGTGAACGCCTTGCTGGAGATGGCATCGAGGCGCCCCGACCCCGAAGCCAGATTGCCCTCCCAGCTCGTTGCAGCACGACGAACGACAGCCATCGAGGTTCCTCCGCGGTTTGGTGGATCTTGATGTTCGCACGCCGGCCGCAGATGCGGGCGCGAGTGACCAGCCATACCGGTCGGCGGGACGCTCGGACTCACGCGGGCTTGGCGCGACGAGTGGCTGGAGTGGCGGCGCCCCCCGCTCGCCCGCGGGGGCCAAGACGAACCCCGGACCCGGTCGGCCAGGGCGGTCCAGAGGCGCCGAGATCAGCCCTCCGTGGGCACCCGCCGACGACTAGTACCAGCCGTGAGCCTGCCAGAAGCTGTAGGCGCTGCAGGCGGAACCGTAGCGGCTGTTCACGTACCAGATGCCCCACTTGACCTGCGTCAGGGGGCTAGTGCGCCAGTTCGAGCCGAAGGCCGCCATCTTCGATCCGGGGTAGGCCTGAGGGATGCCGTACGGGCCGGTTGGGTTGCCCGCCAGCGGGTTCCACTTGGATTCCGCGGTCCAGATGACGTTGACGCAGTCGTATTGCTTCGCCCCGATGCGGTTCTTGACGTAGGTTCGAGCGTTCCAGACCGTGTCCCTAGGCGTGGGCACCGGCGTCGGCTGGGCAGTGGGGGTCCCAGAGGGCCAGGGTTGTCTCGTGGCCGAGGGCGATGGAGTCGGCAGGCTCAAGGTCGCCGCGGGCCACCCCGGCCACGACAGATCCCACGACGGAGCCGCCGTGGGACTCGAGTAGGCGATCTCGGTGGGCGACGCATCGACCGCGACGCTGGACGAGGGCACGACGGTCGGCCGGGGATCGGCCAGGACGGCGGGCACGACCACGATGACGGTGTCGGCGAGGATGACGAAACCCGCCACCACCACAAGACCGATCGCAGCGGGTGAGAATCGCTTCAAAGACTTCCTCACGACTTGCGTGACGCCCCGTCTCTGCCGGAGCCCCAGGCTACTGCTTCTCCGGGCCGCTGTCGACGAACGTGGGGACGGTGCCGGGCGGCGGCCGCTGCGCTTGGGGCGAAGAAGCGGAGGCGCGGTGACGGGCGAGAGCCCGCACAGGTCCGGGATTCGAGGGCTGACGCGAATTCGGACGTTCTCGATAGGCGTCCAGCCACCGGCCGGCCGCAGAATAGCATTGTACGAGCGACGTGGGCATGGACCGGGTCGTAACGATGGCCACTTGACCGTTTGACTCGCCGCGGGGTAATCCCGATAATAAAGGTCGGAATTCAGAACACTCCTGCGGCGGCGGTCCAGCGTCCCCCTCCGCTCGGACCGCCGGCCCACTCGAGGAGCAAGATGGCGACCAGCCCCGAGATCGTCTCCAGTGAGTACAAGTACGGCTTCCACGACGAGGTCGACTACCTCGAGGAGACCAAGCACGGCCTGACTCGCGAGACGGTCGAGGAGATCAGCCGGATCAAGGGCGAGCCCGCGTGGATGCTCGAATTCCGCCTGCGCGCCTACGAGCACTTCCTGTCGCGGCCGATGCCGCAGTGGGGCGGGGACCTCAATCAGATCGATCTCGACAAGATCGTCTACTACCGCAAGCCGTCGCAGGGCGAGGAGAAGTCCTGGGACGACGTCCCGGACAAGATCAAGAAGACGTTCGAGCGGCTCGGGATCCCCGAGGCGGAGCGCAAGTTCCTCTCCGGCGTTGGGGCGCAATACGACTCGGAGGTGGTG
Source organism: Candidatus Limnocylindrales bacterium (assembly GCA_049520815.1). Taxonomy (GTDB): domain Bacteria; phylum Chloroflexota; class Limnocylindria; order Limnocylindrales; family CSP1-4; genus Fen-1039. The sequence goes on along the minus strand of JBEKPL010000045.1, from coordinate 12,974 downwards.
TACCACTCCGTCCGCGAGGAGCTGACGAAGATCGGCGTCGTCTTCATGGGCACCGACGAGGGGCTGCGCCAGTATCCGGAGCTCTTCAAGAAGTACTTCGCCACGGTCGTGCCGCCGGAGGACAACAAGTTCGCGGCTCTCAACAGCGCCGTCTGGTCCGGCGGGTCGTTCGTCTACGTGCCCAAGGGCGTCGAGGTCCCGCTCCCGCTGCAGGCTTACTTCCGGATCAACGCCGAGAACACCGGCCAGTTCGAGCGGACGCTGATCATCGTGGACGAGGGCGCCAAGGTGCACTACATCGAAGGCTGCGTTAGCGAGACCGAGATGGTGAGCCTGGGCGACGAGATGGTGCCGGTCACCGAAGTGACGGCTGGCGACCGGGTCATGAACAGCGCTGGCGTCGAAGCCTTGGTCTCTGCCGTTCGGCGCCGTTCCTATGCCGGCGAGATGCTCAAGGTCGTCCCCGTTTCCGTCGGCAATGGGTTTGAAGTGACTCCGGAGCATCCGATTCTGGCGCTACGCCGGCGGCGCGCGGCGGTCTGGAGTGGAACCAGCTGGGTCATGGATGAGGGTGCATTCCACACCTCAGAGCCGGAGTGGATACCGGCCGGCGAGCTCGCGGTCGGGGATCTGCTCTGCTTTCCAGTGGCCGCCAAGCGGCGCGACCATCCGGAGCTGTCCGACGATCTGCTCCGATTCCTGGGTTACTACCTAGCGGAAGGCAGCGCCTTCGAGAACGGCGTCAGCGGCGTGCCCACCGTTCGGCTGTCGTTCCACATCGCCGAGGAGGACAAGATAGCCGATGCCCGAGCCCTGATGTCCCGACTGTCGGGCAATACGGCCGGCCTGTACGAAGTCCCGGCCAAGCACGAGGCGCAGCTATACGTCTACTCGCGAGAGCTGATGGGACTGTGTCTGAAGCATTCTGGCTCCGGATCAGCTACAAAGCGACTCAGCGCGGACCTGATGGAGCTGCCGCCGGATCGGCAAAGGCTATTCATCGATACCTACCTACTGGGCGACGGCAACAGAAGCTTCACCGCGTCCGGACGCACTCGAGTCCGTGCGCTCACGACCTCGCGGACGCTCGCCTTCCAACTCCAGGAGGTGTTCGCTCGACTTGGCCAATTCGTGGCCATCAACGTCCGCAAAGCTTTCGACGAGGATATGCCTGACGGACGGTCGATCAGCCATCAAGAGGCATATGTCCTCCATTTCGTCCAGGACCCCGGCTGCAGGCGTTTCTGGTTTGACGCCGGGCGCAACTGCTTCTGGGTGCCGATCCGCAAGATCGAGTCGCGCCCGTACGAGGGCCGGGTCTACAACCTGGAGATGGCGACCGCCCCGAACGCGTATCTGGCGCGCGGCTTCGCGGTCCACAACTGCACCGCGCCGATCTATACCACCGACGCGCTCCATGCGGCCGTGGTCGAAGTGATCGCTCTGCCGCACTCCAAGGTCCGCTACACGACCATCCAGAACTGGTCCAACGACGTCTACAACCTCGTCACCAAGCGCGCCCACGCCCATGCCCACTCCACCGTTGAGTGGATCGACGCGAACACCGGCTCCCGCCTGACGATGAAGTACCCCAGCATCTACCTGCGGGGCGAGGGAGCCACCGCGGAAGTGATCTCGGTCGCGGTCGCGGGACGCGGGCAGCACCAGGACACCGGTGCCAAGGCCATCCACCTTGCCCCGAACACGCGCAGCCGGATCATCAGCAAGTCGATCTCCAAGGACGGCGGCCGGACCACCTACCGCGGCCAGCTCAAGGTGGCGCCAGGGGCTACCGGTGTGGTTGCCAGCGTTCGCTGCGACGCTCTGCTGCTGGACGAGGGCAGCCGCTCCGACACGTACCCCTACATCGACATCCAGGAAGACGACACGACGATGACCCACGAAGCCACCGTGGGCAAGATCAGCCAGGATCAAGTCTTCTATCTCATGAGCCGCGGCCTGACCGAGAACGAAGCGACCAACCTCGTGGTCCAGGGCTTCCTCGAGGTCTTCACCAAAGAGTTGCCGATGGAGTACGCGATCGAGTTCAACCGCCTGGTCAAGCTCGAGATGGAAGGCTCGCTCGGATGACGGCGAAGAGGGGATCCATCGGTCGAGCGCCGCGGGTCGCAGCCGCCCGGCCGGCCGCGCCGGCCGCTCCGGCCAGGCAGGCGCCGGCAGACCTGTCGCTGGGCTTCGTGAACGAGGCGACGGTCCGCGAGCTGGCCGCATCGCGGGGTGATCCCGATTGGCTGCTGGCCGACCGGCTGGAGGGGTTGCGCGCCTTCGACGCGCTGCCGATGGAGACGAACCCGCTCTACACCACGTACGTGGACCTTCGGAACGCACGACTTGCCGAGACTCGGCCCTACACGGGTCCGACGGCCGTCGCCGCGGGGGCAACCGACGAGAAGCTGCTCCCGGAGGGGGCGGCTGCCCTCGCGGAGATGACCGAGCATCGCGTGACGGCGCTCGTGCTCTCGGCCGAGGCCCGCGCCCGCGGGGTGATTCTGGAGACTCTGGGGGATCTGTCCGCCCGCGACCCGAAGCTGATGCGCCGTCTCCTCGAAGGTGGCTGCACCCTGCCCGAGGGCGACAAGCTCGCCCAGCTCAACCGGGCCCTGTGGTCCCAGGGAATCTTCCTCCACGTCCCGAACGGAGTGCGACTCGAGCGACCGGTGGTCATTCGCTGGTCGGTCGGCATGCCGGGCGCGGCGCTGCTGTCTCGGGCGGTCATCTCGGTCGGCGAGGATGCCGAGGTCTCGGTCGTCGAGGAGCAGGTGTGGGCGGGCGCCTCCGAGCCCCCGTCGACGAAGCTCTCCTCGGCGGACGCGCAGGCCTTCTTCGCCGGCACCACGGAGGTCCAGATCGGCGCCGGCTCGACCCTCTCGTTCGCCGGACTGCAGGACTTCTCGCCCGGGCAGGTCGCCTTCCAGCATCGGTCGGCCGTGCTCGGTCGAGGGGCAACCGTTCGGTGGGCGCTGGCCCAGCTGGGCTGTCGGGTCGTCCGAAGCCGGATCGACAACAGGCTCCTGGGCGACGGCTCGACGGTCGAGCAGGCGGAGATCGTCTTCGGCTCGGCGGACCAGCTGTTCGACCTCACCTCGTACACACGGCATGTCGGCCGCGACACGACCGGGAACCTGCTGTCGAAGGGGGCGCTGGCCGATCGATCGAGGGCCTACATGAAGGGCCTCGCGACAATCGAGCTTTCGGCGCACGGAACGGACAGCTTCCTGGGCGAGTTCGCGATGCTGCTCTCGAAGCGGGCTCGTTCGGTGGCCATCCCCAGCCTGGAGATCGACCAGCCCGACTGCCGCCGGGTGGCCCACGCCAGCTCCGTCGGCCCCATCGACGAATCCCAGCTCTTCTACCTGGAGAGCCGCGGCCTCGAGCGCGAAGAGGCGCGCAAGTCCATCGTGTTGGGGTATCTGGAGCCGGTCGTCGCGCGAGTGCCGCTCCAGGCGGCTCAGGATCGCCTGCGCGAACTGCTCGAGGTCAAGTGGGACGCCAGCACCACGATCCGCCCCGAGGCCAGCGCGGTGGCTTGAGATCGGGGGATACCATGGCCGCCATGCAGTCCGATCTTCGCCGCATCGACCTGTGCGCCGCCGCCGACGTCCCGCCCGGCACGATGAAGCTGTGCGAGGCGGAGGATGAGGTCGTCCTGGTCGTCAACCTGGACGGCCGGTTCTACGCCGTTCAGGGCATCTGTTCGCACGAGTACTTCGAGCTGGATCGTGGCGTCATGACCGGCGACTCGATCCTGTGCATGCTCCACCTCTCGCGCTTTTCGCTGCTCGACGGCGAGGTCCTCGATCCGCCGGCTGAGCTTCCGCTCGCTGTCTATCCAGTGATAGTGGAGGGCGGCCGAATCCTGATCGAGGTCCCGGAGGGTCCGCTCGAGGTCAATCGCTAGCCTCGCGCGTCGTGGGCGGCACGCAGCCCGGCGGTCAGCGGGGGAGCAGTCGTCCGAGTCCAAGGCGTTCGGCGCGGGCGAGTACTGCCGCAGCGAAGACCACGTCGGCCAGACCCACGCCCAGATGTGTCACGAGAACGCGGCCGTTGGTTCGGGGCGTTGCGTCTCCCCGGAAGACCTCGCCGAGCGTGGCATCAGGATCCGGGTATCCCGCGAACGAACCGGCCGACTGCGCGGCCCGGAACTGGTCCCTCTCGTCGACCACGAAGAGCGCTTCGCGGGCAAGCGCGGCCGGGGCCTGCATGTCGTAGTCGACGGCCACGAACAGTACACCGGGCGCAAGCCAGGCCGGGTCGAGCGTCTGGCGGTTGGGCCCGAAGGAGATCATCGAAACAACCAGCTCGGCCGACTCGACCGCCTCGCTCACGCTCGACACGGCTTCGATGGAGCGGATCCCCTCGACCGTCGCGAACTCCTCCACAAGCGCGGCTGCCCGTGACCGATCGACGTCGACCACCCGAACCTGCGCGCCCGGGAGCAGGTAGCCGATGACGGGCACGTGGCTGCGAGCTTGAGCGCCGGCCCCCAGGATCGCGACCCGAAACGCCCGCTCGGTCGGTCCCGTGCCCCCGAACATGAAGTGGCGGATCGCCGTTCCGCTGATCGCGGCCGTCCGCGCGGCCGTGATCGTGCCGGCCTCCATGACGGCCACCGGCTCGCCGGTGACCGGATCGTTCAGCAGCACCAGGGCGTGATAGGCCGGCAGGCCGCGCGAGGGGTTCTCCGGGAATCCGGCGATCCACTTGGCGCCGATCAGATCCAGGGACCCGTCGATCGCCTCGCCGCGCAAGAGCGCCGGCATCGCGTGAGCCAACGACCCGGGCTGACGTGGATGGACCCCTATCTTGGGAGGAAGCTCCGCATCACGGCCGATCGACCGCATCGTTCGCTCGGCCAGGTCCAGCCGATCTGGCAGCGGCGGCATGGCCGCTGCGACTTCGGCGGCGCAGAGATGGCGAAGGGGCTTCATGGTCCTCGCTGGCGCGCCTTCCCGGCCGGTTTCGCGGCACCGCCTCGGCCGGCTTGGCGATGATCGGTGCGCGCGCCCGGAGTGTAGCGGTACGATGGCGTTCTCGACCCGGGCGCCAGGTGCCGCGCTGGCAGGGGACCAGAAAGACGAGGAGACGGATTGCAGCGCGTTCGGGGCGTAGTCGCTGGGATGATGGTCGGGGTCCCGCTGGCCCTGTACGTGTATCTCTGGCTTCATGGCGTTCGAGAGGTGGCGGGCCTGATCGGCGCGGGTGTCGGCCTCGCCATCGCGCTGGTCGTGGGGACGCGGAGCGATCCTCGGGACGCTGCCGCCGATGCGGCCTGGCGGGAAGCCGCCCCGGATCTGCCCCCGGTTTCAGACCGAACGACGCTCGAGGGGCTGCAGGCGAAGATGCCCGGACCGAACGGGAAGGCGGCCCGGGACGGCCGCGCGCCATCGGGCACCTCCGCCGCCAAGGGGGCGGAGCCGCGCTGAGCCCGGTCAATCGAGCGAGCCTGGAGGTCCGGCCGCCAGCGGGCACGCGCGCTGCCGAGACCGCGTTCGGTGTCGATTCTGCGGGGATAGGCTAGGCTGCAGTCGACCGAGAGCCGCTGGCGGCTCGCGGCCGGCGCGCCGAGGCGCTCGGATCAAGCCCGAGGACGGGACACATGGGCGCATTCGAAAGGGTCGACGAGACTGACGCTCGAATTCTCGAGCTGCTTCAGCGCGACGGCAGAGAGTCGTACGCGGAGGTCGGCCAGTCGGTCGGAATGAGCGGGCCTTCGGCTCACGAGCGGGTCAAGAAGCTCGAGGCACGAGGCGTTATCCGAGGCTACTCGGCGATGGTGGATCCCACGCTACTCGGCTACGGCGTCCTTGCGTTCATCTTCATCAAGCAAGTACCGGGCACTATCGCCACCGACATGACCGGCGATTTCATCGACATCGACGAGATCGAGGAATGCCACCACCTCGCTGGCGAGGCCGACTATCTGCTCAAGGTCCGGGCGACGGACACTCGCCATCTCGAGCGCGTTCTGCACGCGATCCAGCAGGTCCCGCACGTATTCACGACGGAGACACAGGTGGTCTTCTCGAGTGCCTTCGAGCGCCGGCCGCTGCGACTCATGCGCGAAGTCGAGCCACCCACCAACTCATCCGGGTCGTGAGCGGGGCGGGGCCCGAACCCGGGATCCGATTCTCGCCGGAGCGGCCGACCCGATCCGGCAACACCGTGCCCGAGCCCAGGGTCACGACGATGTTCGATTCCATCGCCCCCGTCTACGACCGCATGAACACGCTCATGACCGCCGGCCTGGACGGCCGCTGGAGACGTGCCGCCGTACTAGCGGCGAGGCTGTCGCGTGGCGACGCCGCGCTGGACGTGGCCTGCGGGACGGGCAAGCTCACCGCCGCATTGGCGGTGGCCGTAGGGCGGGAGGGCCGCGTGGTGGGGATCGACCTCTCCGAGGCGATGCTAGACGAGGCCCGCCGTGCCTTCGGCGAGCTGGCGAGCGTCGAGTTCAGGCTCGGGAACGCCCTGGCGCTGCCGGTAGACGACGGATCCTTCGATGCGGCGACGATCGGGTTCGGGTTGCGCAACCTGTCCAGCTTCGAAGACGGCTTTCGAGAGATGGCCAGGGCGGTCCGGAGTGGCGGTCGCGTGGTCTGTCTGGAACTGTCGGTGCCACGGTCCAGAGTGGCGGGTCGCATCTACAAGGCCGGCTTCCGTGCCACGGCCCCGATCATGGGCGCGCTCTTCCGGAGGCGTGCCGCCTACTCATATCTGCCGCACTCGCTGGACGGGTTCCCGGTGGCGGAGGAGATTGCGGAGACGATGAGGCGAGCCGGGCTGCGCGACGTTGGGTTCAGGCGCCTCGCCCTGGGGGCCGTCGCGATCCACGTGGGCACCGTCGCCTGAAGCGTTTCCAGAGTACCCGGCACCGGCGCAGTCGCCGGAAGGAAGTGGCCGGCGTACGCGTTCTAGCCGACGTCGCGCTGAGCCATCTCCGCGATCGCCTGGTCTCGGTTGTAGCCCGCCACGTAGGCGCCGTGTAGCTCGAGCAGGCGGGCCACGGTAGCCTCGTCTACAGGCGTGCCTTGGATCTCCATCTGGCCTGCAAGAAACGAGGCCTCCACGGAGTCGACCGGGCCGCCCGGGGTCTCTAGCGTTTCGAAGGGGTGCTCGGCGAGGAAGAACCAGGTCAGAAGTCCGCCGATGACGAGCCCGAGAAGACCGAAGAAGAAGTAGAACGGCATGTGATGAACCTTCGGTTTGGGCGGTCGCTGCCGCCGGGCGACGCTTACGACTCCGGCGCCGGCCTTCGGTCGGCGCGGCTGTCCCGGCCAGTATATGTGCGGCACTCCGATCGCGAGGCCTCGGTCGCCGCCCGGTACACTTGCCGACCATGATCGACTTCACGCCCAATCCGGTCGCCCTGGCCTTTGGCCCGCTCGAGATCCGCTGGTATGGCATCGGCTATGTCGCCGCGATCGTCGCCGGCACTTGGCTGGCATTCCGCGAGGCGCGCCGTCGCGGTGAACGGACCGACATGATCTTGGACGCCTTGATCGTGATGGCGATAGCCGCGCTGATCGGGGGACGTGCGTATCACGTCATCGACCAGTGGGCCTACTACAAAGACCACCTCGCGCAGATCTTCCTGCCGCCCTACACGGGGCTGGGCATCTACGGCGGCCTCTTCACGGGCCTGCTGGCGACCATCTGGCTGGTGCGCCACTACAAGCTCGACTTCTGGCGCTGGGGCGACATCATCGTTCCGTGTGTCCTTCTGGCTCAGGCCGTTGGGCGGTGGGGCAACTTCATGAACCAGGAGCTGTACGGGCCGCCCACGAACCTGCCGTGGGGCATCGCTATCCAATGCCAGTACCGGGTGGCCGAGTTCGCCTGTCCGGCCAATGGCGGGACGACTCCGGTGGACGCCCACTTCATCCCGCTCTTCTTCTACGAGTCCATGCTCAGCCTGCTCGGCGTCTTCGCGATGCTCTGGCTGTGGCGGCGGTTCACCGTGCGCGGGCGGTTCCTGATCGCCGGCGATGTCGGACTGCTGTACTTCGTGTGGTACGGCATCGAGCGCGGCGTCCTCGAGACGCTCCGCGGCGGCTGGAACTGGACGTTCTTCGGCATCCCGATGGCCCAGCTGGTGGGCCTCGGCGCAGCAGCCGCCGCCGTCATCGCCATCGTGATCCGCCACTGGTACGTGCGCCGGCACCCCGAGAGGATCGGGAACGCGCCAGCCGAGGGCGAGCCGGTGCCGGCAGCGACGCCGCAGGGATAGGCGGCCACCTAGTTCGGGTCCCGGTCGTCATCGCCGAGCCAGAGCCTGGCAAACGCGTCGCCCCCCGGCCGGACCGCCTGACTACCAGCGCTTGCCCGGCCGGCCTCTGGGCCCAGGCCCATCGCGCCCGGCAGCGGGCTCGTCCGGGCGGCGCACGCATCCGCCAGCGGACAGGACCGGATCAGGAGTCCTCCTGAGGGGTGCGTGTGCCATCGCCAGCTCGTGGAATGTGGCGAGGCCGCACTCGTCCGGGCCGACCGTCCACGTCTGAAGCGCTGCCCAGGGCGGGTCGAGAGATTCCATCGCATCGGCCTCCTCCGCCCCGCAAGATAGAGGAGGTCGATTGCACGCGGCTTATGTGCGGCTTATCTGGGCCGCTCGGACTGTCGGAGTTGGGGCCCGTGGGCGGCGCACGAGGGAGCTGGCGCCCGGGTACAATTTCGTCATCCCAAATACGTCGCGACTCTAGACAGAACTCCTGTCTCATTGGCGCGGCGCCGGGAGACCGTTAGCTGCACCGGGCCTACGGAGGTCTGGACGCTGCCCCAAGCGATGCGAGGAGACATTCGTGGCCACTGCCGGCGCGAGGGTTGGAGGGCTTCCGCAGAACGTACCCGCGGACCACGCGGTCGTCCGCTGGGTGAACGAAGTGGCGGCCCTGACGACGCCGGACGCCATCTACTGGTGCGATGGCTCCCAGGCCGAATACGACCGCCTCTGCCAGCTGCTGGTGGACGCGGGTACCTTCATCCGCCTCAATCCCAAGCTTCGCCCCAACAGCTTCCTCGCTCGTTCGGATCCTTCCGACGTCGCCCGCGTCGAGGATCGAACCTTCATCTGCTCCGCGAAGGAGGAGGACGCCGGCCCGACCAACAACTGGCGCGACCCGGCCGAGATGCGCAAGACGCTCAACGGGCTCTTCACGGGCTCGATGCGCGGCCGGACGATGTACGTCATCCCGTTCTCGATGGGTCCGGTAGGTTCGCCGATCGGCCGGCTGGGGATCGAGATCACCGACTCGCCCTACGTCGTGGTCAACATGCGGATCATGACCCGCATGGGCACCGCAGCCTTGAACGCGGTCCTGGAGACCGGCGAGTTCGTGCCCGCCGTGCATTCCGTCGGCAAGCCGCTGACGTCCGGCGAAAAGGACGTCGCCTGGCCCTGCGACCCCGCTACCAAGTACATCGTCCACTACCCGGAGACGCGGGAGATTTGGTCGTACGGCTCAGGCTACGGCGGCAACGCCCTGCTCGGTAAGAAGTGCTTTGCGCTGCGCATCGCCTCGGTCATCGCCCGCGACGAAGGCTGGCTGGCCGAGCACATGCTGATCATCAAGGTCACCGCGCCGGACGGCGGCGTCAAGCACATGGCGGGCGCCTTCCCATCGGCCTGCGGCAAGACCAATTTGGCCATGCTCGAGCCGACGATTCCTGGCTGGAAGGTGGAGACGATCGGTGACGACATCTGCTGGATGAAGTTCGGCGCCGATGGCCGGTTGTACGCGATCAACCCCGAGTCGGGCTTCTTTGGTGTGGCGCCCGGCACGAGCATGGTCACGAACGCCAACGCGATCCGGACGCTCCACGCCAACAGCATCTATACGAACTGCGCCCTGACGGACGACGGCGACGTGTGGTGGGAGGGGCTGACAAAGGAGCCGCCCGCTCACCTGATCGACTGGACCGGCAACGACTGGGCGCCCGGCTCCGACAAGCTTGCGGCCCACCCCAACGCGCGCTTCACGGCCCCGGCCAGCCAGGATCCGGCCATCGACCCTGACTGGGAGAATCCGGCCGGGGTCCCTATCGACGCGATCATGTTCGGCGGCCGTCGCACCTCCGTGGTGCCGCTCGTCCGCGAGGGGTTCGACTGGGAGCATGGCGTCTTCCTGGGCTCGATCATGAGCTCCGAGATGACGGCGGCGGCCTTCGGGACGATCGGCAAGCTGCGCTTCGATCCGTTCGCCATGCTGCCGTTCTGCGGCTACAACATGGCCGACTACTGGGCCCACTGGCTTCGTGTCGGTGCCTCGGCCGATGCCGCCAAGCTGCCGCGGATCTACTACGTCAACTGGTTCCGCAAGGACGCGGACGGGCGCTTCATGTGGCCCGGTTTCGGCGAGAACAGCCGGGTGATCGAGTGGATCTTCGGGCGCTGTTCCGGCGAGGACGACGCGGTCGAAACCCCGATAGGGCTGCTGCCCGCGCCCGGCGCACTCGACACCCGCGGCCTCGACGTCGACGCGGCGGACCTCGCCACTCTGCTGGAGGTCGATCCGGCCGTCTGGGTGAAGGAAGCCGCCGCGATCGAGGGGCACTACGCGAGATTCGCCACCAAGCTGCCGGCCCCACTCGCCGCCAGGCTGGCGGAGCTCAAGCGGCGGGTCGCCACGGCTTGATCCCCATCCAACGTTCGCGCAGGCTTCCCCAGGTGCCGGGCGGCTTCGGCGAAATGAGGACCCGGCGCCCGCCTGTGGCCGCGGCCGATTTCGGCTATCAAGGCCCACTTGATGTGAGTAAGATGAATGCGCTCGTCGCCATCGGGTAACGGGCATTCCGACGAGCAGGGCAGACCAGGCGGTTCCGTCCGATCCTGCCCGCAGATGGGGCTCATCAACTTGGATCGCCCGTCGCCAGTTGGCCGACGCGATCCGTTGCAGGTCCGGAAGCGGAATCTCGGATCTGTCCGGTAACGAGAGGAGCGGGGTTCGGTGAAGGCACTCATGTCGGCTGTGGCTCTTCACTCTGGGGCGGGCCTGAAGACTTCGCGCCGGGGGTCTGTGCGGCTACTGGCCCTCGCTCCGGCGGCACTTCTGCTGGCCGGGCTCTTCTCGGTCTGGGCCGGACCGCTCGCCGGGCCTGTGAACGCGGCCGTTCACGGCAAGGACGGACCACTAACGCCTCGGTTGCAGCTGCTGGCCGATCCCGCGTTCGAAACAGAGTCGGCGCAGGCACAGGCCGAGAAGCTGATGCTGCCTGTCTCGGGCCCCGGCAGCATCATGGAGCGTCCCGGCGGGCGCATCCTTGTCGACGTCCGTGTCAGTGACACCAGCGCGGCCACGCTCCACGGGCTGGAGGCGATCGGAGCGCGCCTGGTCTACGTGGACGACGCGTTGCGCATCGTCACGGCCGAAGTGGCCCCCTCGGGGCTGACCGCGCTGGCGGCGGTGCAGCCGCAGGTGCTGTCGGTCGAGGAGGTCCTGCAGCCTGCGGTCAACGCAGCCTGCCCCACGGGCGATTTCGTGTCCGAGGGCGACACGCAGCTGAACGCTGCGACCGGCCGCACGCACTACTCCGTGAACGGATCGGGGATCACGGTCGGCGTGCTGTCCGACTCGTACAACAGCCTGGGCGGCGCCCCCACGGATGTGACCAATGGTGAGCTGCCCGGAGCGACGAACGCATGTGGGTTCACGAACCCGGTGACTGTGCAGGCCGACTACTCGGGCACCGACGAGGGTCGTGCGATGAGCCAGATCGTGCACGACCTGGCCCCCGGAGCCAACATCCGCTTTGCCACCGCAGACAACAGCGAGCAGGACTTCGCCGATCAGATCCGGGCTCTCGCCACGGCCGGCGCCAAGGTCATCGTCGACGACATCTCGTACTTCGACGAGCCGATGTACCAGGACGGGGTGATCGGCAAGGCGGTAGAGGACGTCACAGCCCAGGGCGTCACCTACTTCAGCTCTGCAGCCAACAACAACACCATCATCGGCGGCAACAACGTTTCCTCGTACGAGACGCAGGCGTACCGGCCAATGACGTGTCCGGCGTCGGTGCTCACAGGCTATGGCTCCCCGGCGGGCCTTACCTGCCACGACTTCAACCCGGGGGCCGGCACCGACAACACCTACGGCATCACGTTCAACACCAACACCCGGTACACAATGGGCTGGAACGAGCCGCAGTTCGGCATCGCGACCAACCTCGACCTCTGCGTGCTCGACCACTCCAACGGTGCCCTCCTCGGGTGCAGCTTCAACAACAACTTCACCACCGAGAAGGCGTTCGAGATGGTGAGCATCAGCGGATCCGGCTCGATTGATCTGGTCGTCGTTCGCTACGCAGGGACGGGCACGCCGCGGTTCAAGCTCATCTCCCAGCGCTCGAACCTGACCGCCGTCGAATACCCGACAGGGTCCGGCGGGGACGTGGTCGGGCCGACGATCTACGGGCACAACGCGTCACGGTCCGGCGCCACCGTCGCGGCCATCCCCTACAACAACGCCAACACCCTGGAGACCTACTCCTCGCGTGGGCCGGCGACCTATTGCTATGGCCCGGTGGTCGGCACCACCCCGGCTGCGCCACTGGCGTCGTGCCAGACGGCCACGGTGGACATGTCCGCCACAGATGGCGTCCAGAACTCGTTCTTCGGCGGAGGCAGCCCCAACCGCTTCTACGGCACCTCCGCCGCCGCGCCGCACGCCGCCGCCATTGCGGCGCTCGTGCTGCAGCGGCGGTCATGCCTGACGCCTGCACAGGTCCTCGCTGCAATGGAGACCACTGCTGTGCCCGTCGGCGCCTTCGGGGTTGACGCCATGGGCGCCGGCCGTCTCGACGCGGACGCCGCCCTCGGTGCTGCCGGAACTGGATCCTGCACCGCACCCACCGTCTCCTCCATCACGCCTCCCTCCGGTCCCACGACGGGTGGGACGACGGTCACGATCACGGGCACGGGCTTCACCGGGGCGACGGCCGTCCACTTCGGCGCGACGGCG